>DAIDIH010000251.1 GCA_027459465.1 Bryobacterales bacterium
AACGTGGTGCGCGAGTTTGGAGGCTCCGAAGAACCCGCGCCGGAACGCTAGGATAAGAGGGATGTGGAAGCGTCTGAAGCTGACGCTCGAAATGATCAAGTTCGAGCACTCGGTATTTGCGCTGCCGTTTGCGCTGACCGGAGCGATGCTGGCGCTGCGCGGCGCCGAGATGGCGAGCGGAGAAATCTGGCGGCGGATCGCGTGGATTGTAGTGGCGATGGTCGGGGCGCGGTCGGCGGCGATGACGTTTAACCGGATTCTCGATGCGGATGTGGATGCGAAGAACCCGCGGACGAAGGCAAGGCATATCCCCGCGGGAATCCTGACGACCGGATTTGCGTGGGTGTTTACGGGGGTTTCGACGCTCGTGTTCCTGTGGGCAGCGCGAGAGTTGGGTTCACTGTGTCTGAAACTGGCTCCGGTGGCGCTGGGAGTGGTGTTTTTCTACTCATTCACGAAGCGATTCACGAGCCTGTCGCACCTGGTGCTGGGATTCTCGCTCGGGATTGCCCCGGCGGCGGCATGGATTGCGATGCGCGGGCAGTTGGACGCGAGGATTTTGTGGCTGACCGCGGCGGTGACGCTGTGGACGGCGGGGTTCGACGTGATTTACTCGTGCCAGGATTACGAATTCGACAAGAGCACCGGGCTGTTCAGCGTGCCGGCGAAATTGGGGATTTCCGGGGCGCTGTGGGTTGCGAGATTGCTGCACGTAGGGATGCTTGCCTGCCTGGCGGAACTGGTGGCGGCGTTCGGGTTGGGATGGCTGGCGATGGTGGGCGTGGCGGTGGTGGCCGCGCTGCTCAGTTGGGAGCATAGCCTGGTGAAAGCGAACGACTTATCGAGAGTCAACGCGGCCTTCTTCACGGTAAACGGGTACGTGAGCGTGTTATTCTTTCTGTTTTGGGCCGCCGACGGATACGTGTCTCGATTCTAGGCTGGAGACGCGGGTTCAAGCGGGTGGAGCGGGACATTTGCATGGCGCTTTTGATTGAAGATTCGCGGTTAAAGCCGCTGGTGGACAAGGTGGAGGCGGGCGAGCGGTTGAGCGGCCCCGACGGGCTGCTGCTGTATCGCACGACGGACTTGCTCACCGTGGGATACATGGCGAACCTTGTGCGCGAGCGGATGCATGGCAAGCGCGCCTACTTCAACGTGAACCGGCACATCAACCCGACCGATGTGTGCGTGGCTTCGTGCAAGCTGTGCGCTTTCGGCAAGCGGGTGCGGGACCCGAAGGCGTACACGTGGTCACTCGAGGAAGTGTGGCACCGCGCGGGCGAAGGATTGACGGAGGCTGCAACGGAGTTTCACATCGTCGGCGGGTTGCATCCCGAGTTGACGCTGGACTGGTACTGCGAAATGCTCCGCGGTTTGAAGGAGCGGTATCCGCAGGTACACTTGAAGGCGTTCACGATGGTGGAAGTCGCGTATCTGGCCAAGCGGGCGAAGCTGAGCGTGCGCCAGACGCTGGAGCGGCTGAAGGAAGCGGGCGTGGATTCGATGCCCGGCGGTGGGGCGGAGATTTTCAGCGAGCGGGTGAGGCGGATCATCTGCGACCACAAGATCGACGGCGACGAGTGGATCGAGACGGCCCGGGCGGCGCATAAGCTGGGGCTGCGGTCGAACTGCACGATGTTGTATGGGCACATCGAGACAGCGGAGGACCGGGTGGACCATCTGCTGAAACTGCGGGCGCTTCAGGACGACACCGGCGGATTTCAGACGTTCATTCCGCTGGCGTTTCACCCGGCGAATACAGCGATGGAGCATATCGGGACGACGACCGGGATGGAGGACATCCGCAACATCGCCGTGGCGCGTCTTCTGCTGGACAACATCGGGCACATCAAGGCGTACTGGGTGATGATGACGCCGCCGGTGGCGCAGATTGCGCTGCGTTTCGGGGCGGACGACATCGACGGCACCGTGGTGGAGGAGAAGATCTACCACGATGCGGGTTCGACGGTGACGCAGGGTATGCGGCGGGGCGAACTGCTGCGGCTGATCCGCGAAGCAGGGCGCGAACCCTTCGAGCGCGACACGCTCTACCGGCCGGTGGAGCGGACCGAGACAGCGTTCACGGTGCTGGTGTAAAGCCTGAACATTTTGGTAACGCGACGGCGTTGTGGGGGGTGAGGAACAATAAAAATCCCCTGCGGCAACGTACCGCAGGGGCATGAATCGTTCGAAGACCGACCCGCCGTTGGCAAGGATTTTACGTGGTTGCCTTCGGCCGGCGCCACTCCAGAGCGCCTGAACTCACCCACGGACAATTCCAGTGTAGCAGTCAGGAGAGCCTGAGGCAACGAAAAACTGGAGCCGGTGTGGAGTAGACGCGGCTAACGTGTTGGCATGTCGTCGCTTAGCTTTTCAAATCGCCTGCGCTGTTCGGGGTTGAGCATGTCGAGGATGCGGTGTTTGCCCGTTGCGCGGAACGATTCCACCTCGGCCTCCATGTCCTCGCGGTACTTCACCATGTCGTCCAGGATGTCTTTCAGCTTGTCTGCCTGCTCCGGTGTCAGGTCGAGATCCTTTTTGAGCTTCACGTAACTTAACTGCGGATCGGCACGCCACAGCGAGGTGCCGTGATGCAGGCGTTCGTGGAGACCGAAACGCATCGTCAGAGCCCCCGAAAGCGCGCCAGCCAGGAAGACCATGAGCAGAAGAAACAAGACACGCGGGTCGTGCCAGGCGCTGCGCGAGTCGGGAAGCATGAGAGATGGCCGCCCCTAGTCGCGGAAGCTGACGAGGTTTACAAGGACTGTATTACGGTCATCGTCAGGCCGCTGCACCTTCAGGCTCGACGAGGGCGGCGCCTGATCCTCGATCTGCAGAAGGGCGGCGCCGGTTGGCGGCGCGACGGCGCCGGGTTCCGTCGTCACGATATAGCTGGCCAGCAGCAGCACCATGGCGGCGGAGGCTACGGCGATCGGGCGCCCGAAGGCGCTGTCGAGTAGCATGGCGAACACCGAGGGCCTGGCCTCGGCGTCGATGCGCTCGCGGACGCGAGCGTAGAAACCGGCGGCGGGCTCGACTTCCGGCGTACGCAGAGATTGAAGCATCCTGGATTGCCGGTTTAGCTCAGCGATTTGGTTCTTACAACCGGGGCAGTTGTCGAGGTGGCCCTGGAATTCGCCGGTCGCGCCGGACGGATTGTCCAGGTAAGCCTCAAGGTTTGCCCGAATTGGCTCATGCATGGCGTTCATTCCCTCAAAGTAGCGATCAAACTTACCGTGTGGATCTTACTTGTCCACTCCGTAACTGCTAGCCTTCCAGCCACAGGGGAGTTTTTGCTCCTGGCGCCTGGCGGACGCCCCCCTTCCGCTATCTTCCGCCTGGCGAATTCTCATGCGCCCGTCCCCGAGGTGGTTCGGGTCAGACGCTGCGCGGCCTTAAGAAGCTTCTGCCGCGCCCGAAACAACTTCACCTTGATTGTATTCTCATTCATGCCCGAAAGACGAGATAGTTCTTCCACCGAATACCCCTCGACCTCCTTCAGCAAGATCATCGTGCGATCTTCTTCCGACAGCTTCGCCAGGAGGCGTACCACCAGCTCACGCTCGGCGAGCCTGGTGTCCATGGGGCGCTCCCGGTCTACTACCGTTTCACTATTCTCCATCTTGCGGGTGTCTTCCTCGGAGAAGTCGCTCTCGTAGACGAGTTTCCGGACCCGCTTCTTCCGCAGGTAGTCGTAGCACTCGTTGACGGTGATCTTATAAATCCAGGTGAGCAACGAACTGCGAAAGTCAAAATTCTTGATCGAGAAATAAATCTTTGCGAAGACCTGCTGCGCTATGTCCTCGGCATCGTTGTGATTCCGAAGGATGGAGAAGATAATCGAGAAGACCTTCGACTGGTAACGCTCGACGATCTCGCGAAAAGCGAGTTCATCGCGCGCCTGGACGCGGCGAACCAGGGCCGCTTCGTCGGTTGTCCGATGGTCCACTTTCGCTTTGGTCCGCGGCGCGGTTGTAGCCGCCACGGGATAAGGAAGCACGCTGCTCACGCCGCTCATACATAGCGGTGGACGCGGCGCGTAGCGGACCGGTTTCAAGCGGATGCGCCGCGGGGCCACCGGGCGAGACCGCGCGGGCTTCCGGAGCCGCCTTGCCTCCACCAGGAGTGTAGCAAATGAGGCGTAGCGACCGCCCCGAACGGCCATCTGGACCTCGTTGCCTTCCAAAAGGGCCGCACGCCTGGCGTTCCCGCCTCAGATCATTCCGCAAGAGCATTTTTTCCCGATGGGACGTAGTACTATGAACACAGCCCCGAATTCCAGTGAGGTAAACGATTCTGGTCAATGTGGAATAAACGAAAAGAGGAAGAATATCCGCCGAGGACACAAGCTCCTCCGGCGCCCCCCGCCCCCGTAAAGGAGACCCCGGTAATGTCGAGTCCCGCGTATCGAGCTGAGCCGAGCGAGCCCAAAGGTTCGGCTGTCATTGGCAAGTCCGTCAGCATAAAAGGAGAGATTCACAGCCGCGAGGATCTCACCATTGACGGCGAGGTGGAAGGCACGGTCGAGGTCCAGGACAGCCGTCTAACGGTCGGACAGAACGGCAAGGTGCAGGCCTCGGTAAAGGCCCGGGAGATCATCGTGCTTGGCACCATCCTTGGCAATGTCGATGTGACGGATAAAATTGATATCCGCAAAGACGCCAAGCTGGTCGGAGATATTCGCACGGCGCGCATCGTGATTGAAGATGGCGCGTATTTCAAGGGCAGCACCGACATTGTGCGTCCGGACGCCAAACCGCAACCCAAAGGGCAGGCCGCTCCTGCAGCCCCGGCCTCGCAATCTGCCGCCGCTGCCGCCGCCGAAGCCAAGCGTTAGTTTGAAAGGCTGGATCGGGGCTCGCATTGGGCTCCCGATCCGGCCCGACTTCAGCCTGTGCCAGCGCAGACTCGCAACAGTAGCGGCCTCGAACAGTTCATCCAATCCCTCGGCGGCAGAACCGAGTTGTTTCTGCTCGACCTCGCCGGCGCCAACCAGAGCAATATCGACTTCTTGACTTCGCTCAGCCACCGGGTCTACTCGGATGACATCGTCCGGACCATCGAGACCGCTTTCGGCGACGGCGACTTCTTTGCCAACCAGAACGATCCGGTGCTGACGCGCCAGTTCTTCGACCAGGGTTTGAACTTTCCGGAGCAGCAGTTCGACGGGGCGCTGCTCTGGGATACGCTGCAATTCCTCGCCCCGCCGTTGCTGCAGCTTACCGTGGACCGCATTTTTCACATCCTGCGGCCGGGCGCTTACCTGCTCGCTTTCTTCAATGCCGACGAGAAGGTGAAATCCGCGCCACTGTGTTCCTACCGCATCACCGACAAAAAGACCCTGACGCTGAGCCAGCGCGGGCAGACACGGCCGGTGCAGTTCCTGAACAACCGGGGAATTGAAAAGCTGTTCCAGAACTTTCAGTCCGTGAAGTTCTTCCTGACGCGCGATCACCTGCGGGAAGTGATCGTCCGGCGCTAGTTGGGTTCGTTTGGCAATTTTCGCCTTGTATTCGCCTTTTAGGCGTGTTATTCTGCCCTTGCCGCATCCGCGGCGGAGGAACGGAACAATGACATTCAGCGAACGACTTCTTCTGGAGTTTGACGGAGAGATGGAGAGCACCCGGAAGCTGCTGGCTTTGGTGCCTGACGGGAATCTGGATTACAAACCGCATGAAAAATCGATGCCGCTGGGGCGCCTGGCGGGTCACGTGGCCGAGTTGCCGGGGTGGGCGGCGAGCACGCTCGACGTGGAGGAGCTTTCGATGCCCGCCGACTACAAGCCCTGGATTCCCACGTCGCGCGCGGAGATTCTGGAGCACTTCGACAAAGCCGTAGCCGATGCCCGTCCGAAGATCGCCAGGGCGACGGACGAGGACTGGGCCAAGATCTGGACGTTCAAGTGGGGCGGGCAGACGGTTATGTCGATGCCACGCACGGCGGTAATTCGTGGCGTGGTGATGAATCACATGATCCACCACCGCGCGCAGTTGGGCGTCTACCTTCGCTTGAACGACATCGAGATTCCGGGGATGTACGGTCCGTCGGCGGACGAGATGAAGTTCTGGCGGCCCGCGACAGCCTGACGGGTTACTTTTTCGCGATTGTGGGCGCGCCCGAGGGCGGCGCGTCCACGTACTCCACCCAGCCGTCCATCATTTCGGTTTCGCTGGCTTCGCCCCAGCGGATCGTGCGCGTGGGGTCGGGGTTGCGGGGGTTGTTCACCGAATTATCGAAGTGCCCGTCGATCTTCAGGCGGGAGCCGGCGGGGACGAAGATGGGCTGGGCGGCGCGGTAGGTGATCTGCCAGTTGAAGTCGTAGGCCGGCACGTCCAGCAAAGTTTCCGAGTGGCCGTCCGGATAGGTCATGGTGAAACGCATCGCCTTGCCGCGGAGGTGCATATGGGGGGTGAGGCTGGTGATGTACATGTCCTTGTGGAAGGTGTGGCATTCGGTGACTTCCTGGTCGGGATCGCCGGCGGGGATGAGGAACATGTGATTGGCGAGGTCGATCCGGCGGGCTATCTGTTTGGGAGGCTGTTTGGCGAAGATCAGGCCGACGCTGGTCGCGTCCGTCTCCGGCTTGCCGGTAGTGCGCGAGTAGTGAATCTGGAATTTAAGGTACGAGCCGGCGCGAACGAGGCGAGCGGTGCCCTCGGGGTAGACGTCGGGTTCGCGGCCCGGCAGGTACGAACTGATCAGAGTACCGAGGTCACTGGCTTTGCTTCCCGGGAATCGTCCGTTGTCGTCGATCGCGCAGCCGTCGTCGATGACGGGCGCGTCAGGCCGGACGAAGGTGAGCGAGTCGCGGTGGATCTGAATCCATTGTGTGAAGGCGCGGGCCGGATCGAGCGGCTTGGCGGCCATGGTCTTGGCGGGTTCCGGCGGAGCTTCGACGAAGACATGTGCGTGGTGGACGATGCGGCGGTTGCCAGGGCGTAGTTCCGCGGCAGCGACCCAGCGGTCTTCCGTGAAGCGGGTCGGAACGCTGATGTAGCTGTACTCGTCGGGGCCGGTGGCATCGAGTTTGTGAGGCGGAATGGCGATGACCACGTCCGGCGTGCCGATTTTCCAGCCATCGTGGAACGTGGGCGCGGGCGGCATCCGCTTCTCGTCCCCTTCGAGTTTGGCGCCGGAGGTCCATGCGCGGATGGTGGCGATTTCCTCATCGCTCAGACGGGCGTCGTTGGACCAGTGTCCGAAGCGGGCGTCGGCGAGCCATGGGGGCATTTTCCGGGTGAGGACGGCTTCGCGGATTGCAGCGGCCCAGGGTTTGACTTCCGAGTAAGTCATCAGCGACATGGGCGCGATGTCGTTCGGGTGATGACAGACAACGCAGTGCCTGTACAGAATCGGCGCGACGTCGCTCGTGAATACCGGTTCGGTGGCTGCAGCGTGGGCGAGCACGCCGAGACCCATCGCGACCATAACTACGCCGAGCCGTTTCATTCGCGGTTGGGGATTAGTCTATCACCCGGTGAAGGAGAAACGGCCGGCCCGTCCCGATCCCGGACGGCGCCGGCCGTTTCGCACTGTGCCGAAGGTTCGCTACTGAATTACAACGTTGACGGGATTCGACTCCGCCTGGCCGATGGTCAGCACAAGCGGTAGGGTTCCGCTCATGCCGGTGGGCACCGTGAATGCCGTCTGGTAGAGGCCGGCGTAGCCTGGGGTGGCGACCGAGGACAGCACGGGAACGCTTGTGCCGCCGAGCGTGGCCGTCGTGGCGGCCGTGGTGAACAATTGCGCCATGAGGCCGGGTGCGCCTGTACCGATTCGGAGCGAGGCCACCATGGGAGGACCAACGTAGCCGGTGGATTCCGGCGGCGTGGTCTGGCCCATGCCGGTTTCAAAAGCGATGAGTAAATCGCCAGGGTGAGCCGGGTTGGAGGCGCCGATCACAGAGTAGTCCGAAGCGCGAACGACCGCGTAAACCGACGGCGCGTAGTAGTCGAGGGTGGTCGAGAAACCGCCGCTCATGCCGTTGGGTGTCATCACCGTGACCTGTTGCGGACCGGCGGTGACTTCGAACGGCACCTGTGCATTGATCTGACCAGGGGCGACGTAGAACAGCGGCGCCTTCACATCTCCGAACATCACGCTTACTCCGTTCAGCGACTGCGGAAGCGAAGTGTAGCCGGAGAGACCGCTCAGGTCGGAGGTGTAATTCGAGAGGTTCGAGCCGTAGATGGTGACGATTTCACCAGGCGCGATCGTGGTGAGCGCTGCGGCGCCGTTGCTGACCACGCTGGCAACCTCGGGCATGTTCGTGTTCGCCGCGGCGACTTGCGCCCGCGCCGCGCCGCCGGGATTCACCGAGGTGTGGATGTTGACGTAGTAGTTGGCCGGAATTTGGACGAGGCCATTCAAGGCGTCGACGCCGGCGGCGCTGCTTACGGTGACAGCCGAGAAGAGGTTACCTGAGCCGCTGGGAAGAGTCTGCGAGCCGCCCTGGAGTTCCGCGGGTATCACGACCGGGCCGGACGATCCGGCCGCGCCGCTGTGTACATGCATGCCGACGAATTTCGTGCTGGAGGGGAATTCGGGGTCGATATCGAAGACCGCGGTTCCGGCCGCCACGCTGCCGTCGTAGTTGCGGAGAGTGTAGAAGCTGATCTGGCCCGGCGCGCTTGCCGTGAGGCCGGTCACGGCCGGCACTTCGTTCGAGGGCATGAGCATCAACGGGAAGGTTTGGGCGTCGGTCATCCGGAGTTGGCCGCGCACTTCCCCGCCCGGATACGCCGTGGTGTGGATGTTCACGTAGTAGCCACCGGGATTGTCGATCAGATCGGCCGCGGCCGCCAGACCGGCTGCGTTGGTCGTATCGAGATCGACCGGATAGTGGAGATTCCCTGAGCCGGTTCCGGCGCTCACCGGTCCGGATAAGCCCGAGTTAATCACCACAGGGCCACCGAGACCAGGAGCGCCTTTGTGTATGTGCATGCCGACGAAGTTGCTACCGGCGGCGAAGTTGGCGTAGTTGGCATCAAAAACGACCTGGGCGGAAGCGGGATTGCCGGAGGAGTCTTTGGCGAGGATCACCTGGATGCTCACCACGCCGGAGGCCTGCGAATTGACGGCGTCGCTGCCAACACCGGGCGAATTGGAGGAAGTTGTGAGTTCGGAGGCAGTGTCGAGCAGACCCATGCGCACCGAGTAAGTGGCCGGCATGAGTTGGCCTCGCATGGCCCCGGCGGGGTTATCGGTGGTATGGATATTGAGGTAGTAGCCGCCGGGATTGGCGAGGATTGCTTGGATGGTGGCTACGGGCACGGGGGCGCTACTTCCGAACGGAACCTGTTCGAAGACCGAGCCAGTACCGGGGGCGGGAACGGCGATTGTGTTCGTCCCGCCCAGGCCGCTGCTGACAACCACCGCACCCGCGGTTCCGGCCGCGCCCTGGTGGATGTGCATGCCAGTGATGGTAACGGCGACGCCGAAGTTATAGTCGGCGTCAAAGTCTACCGAACCCGAGGCGATATTGCCGGAAGAATCCTTGACGACGTGAATCCAGACGGTGGCCGATCCGGTGGCGGAAGTATGCGCGGTGGCCGCGGGCACTTCGTTGGACGGCAGCAGGACAGCGCGAAAGGGGATGGATTGAACGCTCTGGGCAAACAAAGGCGCCGACAGAGCGAGGATGAAGACAGACAGAGTCCTTCTCATAACAGCAGTTCCTCCCTGATAAGGTGATCTTCGTCTTGGATGCCGGTCGGCCGAGCGGGATTTCAAATTTTTCGCTCAGGAGCGTGCCGGTGACGTACACCCCCCTACGATGCATATGATACGGTCGGCAGGAACCGGGGCGCCTTTCGGGCTTTCGATGCGGTTTCGAAGCCGTAAGCGATCTTTAACAGAAGCGGTTCGCTCCAGGCGGCGCCAAAGAACGAGAGCCCGACGGGGAGACCGAACACGAAGCCCGCGGGGATGGTGATGTGCGGGTAACCGGCGACGGCCGCCGGGCTCGAGCAACTGCTGGCATCGTGGTCGCCGTTGACCCAATCGGTGAGCCAGGCGGGGCCGGCGGTCGGAGCGATAAGCGCGTCGAGTTTGTGTTCCTTGAGTACCGCGTCGATGCCGTCGGCGCGGGATAGGCGGTGGTTCCTTTCGACGGCTTCCAGATACTCGGCGTCGGTTAACGGGCCGCGCGCTTCGGATTCGACGAGCAGTTCCTGGCCGAAGTAAGGCATTTCCTTCGCTTTGTTCCGTTCGTTGAAGGTGATGAGTTCGGCGAGCGAGTGCACTTGGGCCGTTGAGCCGCGCGATTTGAAATAGGCGTTGAGGTCCGTTTTGAACTCATACTGCAGGACGATGTTTTCGGCCTCCCCCGAAGGATGGCCTTGCTTGAGGTCGGCCGGGTCGACGATCGTGGCGCCCTCGCGCCGCATCAAGCCGATGCAGTCGTCCATCAGCTTATCCACTTCGTCGTTGAAATCGAAAAACTCCCGCGCCACACCGAGGCGGGCGCCCTTCAAGCCGTGGGGATCGAGGAACTGCGTGTAGTCGGAGGCGACGTGACCGGCGTTAGCCGCGGTGGCCGAATCGCGCGCGTCCGCCCCGGCGAGCGCGGTAAGCAGTATCGCGGCGTCCTTGAGGGAACGCGCCATAGGGCCGGCGGTGTCCTGGCTGTGCGAGATGGGGACGATGCCGGCGCGGCTGATCAGGCCGACCGTTGGCTTGATCCCCACCACGCCGTTCATCGACGAGGGGCAGATGATGGAGCCATCGGTTTCCGTGCCGACGGCGAGGGCGCAGAGGTTCGCCGAGACGGCCGCGCCGGAGCCGGAACTCGAGCCGCAGGGGTTACGGTCCAGCGCGTAGGGATTCCGCGTCTGGCCGCCGCGGCCGCTCCAGCCGCTCACGGAACGCGTCGAGCGGAAGTTGGCCCATTCGCTCAAATTGGTTTTGCCGAGGATCACCGCTCCGGCTTCCCGCAGTTTTTGGGCTACGCCCGAGTCGGCCGGCGCGGGGGAACCTAGCAGGGCGAGAGATCCGGCGGTGGTCATCATTTTGTCGCCCGTGTCGATGTTGTCCTTAATTAGCACGGGCACGCCGTGCAGCGGGCCGCGGCGGCCTTTCGATTTCGCCTCGCGGTCGAGCGCCGCGGCGATCGCCTCCGCCTCGGGGTTCAGTTCAATCACCGAGTTGACCGCCGGGCCGTGCATATCAATGCGCTGGATGCGTTCGAGGTACATGCGCGTGAGAGAGGCGGCGGTGAACCGGCCCTGCTTCAGTCCGGCTGAGATCTGATCGAGGGTGATCTCGTCTAACTCGGATCCTGCCGGAGCGGCGTGGGAGGAGGCAGCAAGGGATGCGGCCAGACTGGCGGCGCCAAGGAAGTCGCGTCGGTGCATGGAGTCGATTATCGCTTGAATCGGGCCTGGCGCCCGAACGGCCTTACAATGGCGATGACGAGTTGAACCATGGGCATGCGTCTTAGAAAGCTGCAGGGGAAGCTGAAGGTCGAGCACAGCATCATCGACGGACTGCGGCGGCAGATCGAACGGCTTATCGCCGAGAACCCCGAGATACGGTCGGTCATTCCGGGTGTCATTCGCCCGGTACGCGATGCGAAGGGCGAGGTGAAGATCCGCGTCACGGTGCCGGTGACGAACGGGTGGAAGGCGATTGCTCTGAGCGCCGGGGCGCGGCAGGAGCTATTCATCAGCACCACGCTCAGCAAGGAGGAACTCGAAGCCGCGCTGGAGAGGTGCCGGCAGTGACGAACGCGAAACTCGAGCTGAGCGCGGAGGAGATGCGCGCGGCGGGCTATCTGGTTGTGGACCGTCTGGTGGAGCACCTGGCGACGCTTGGCGCGCAGCGGGTGGGAACGAAATCCGATCCGGGGAATCTGCCACCGTTTCCGCGCGGGCCCGCGCCGGAAAAGCCTGCGCCGTTTGAGGAAATTCTTTCGCTCGTCGAACAGCACGTGCTGGCCTACACGATGCACGTGAATCATCCGCGGTTTCTCGCCTACGTGCCGGGGCCGGGCAACTTCATCGGCGCGCTGGCCGACGCGCTGGTCTCCGGATTCAATGTGTTCTCCGGGACGTGGATCAGCGGGTCGGGGCCGGAAGCGGTGGAACGGGAAACCATTGGATGGCTGCGCGAATGGTGCGGCTTCCCTGCGTCGGCGGGCGGATTGTTCGTGAGCGGAGGGTCGATGGCGAACCTGACCGCGCTCGCGGCGGCGCGCCAGGCGGGGATCGGTTTCGGCGATCCGCGCGCGCGGGTCTACCTTTCGGCACAGGCGCACGCGTCGCTTGAAAAGGGGCTGCGAATACTCGGGTTTGCGCCGCGGCAGATTGTGAAGCTCGAAGTGGACGGGGAGTATCGTCTGCCGGCGACCACGCTGGCGCGACGCATCGCGGCGGACCGTGCGGACGGATTGCTGCCGTTCTGTGTCATCGCGAGCGCGGGGACGACCAACACCGGCGCGATCGACGATCTGCCGGGGATCGCGCGGTTGTGCGGCGAGCAGGATCTGTGGTTTCACATTGACGGAGCGTATGGCGCCGCGGCGGTGCTGACCCCGCGCGGACGTCAGTTACTCGCCGGGATCGAACTGGCCGACTCTCTCAGCTTCGATCCGCATAAATGGTTGTTTCAGCCGTTTGAATGCGGCTGCGTGCTGGTGCGCGAGGGCCGTTTCCTCGAGCAAGCCTTCAGCGTGCACGCCGATTACATGAGCGATACGCGGCGTTATTCGGAGGAGTTCAACTACGCCGACTCAGGGATTCAGCTCACGCGCGGGTTCCGGGCTCTGAAGCTGTGGATGTCGGTGCGCACGTTCGGGCTGGCGGCATTTCGCGAGGCGATCGAGCATGGATTTGAGATGGCCGAGTTCGCCGCGCAGCAGATCGAGCGGCTTGAAGGCTGGGAACTGGTGAGCGGCCCGCAGATGGGAATCGTGTGCTTCCGCCGCAAGGAGGGCCCGGAGGGATTGCACGAGCGGATTGTGGACGCCCTTATCAAAGACGGGACAGCACTTGCGACCACGACTACGCTGGCGGGACGGACCGTTCTGCGCTTCTGCACGATCAATCCGCGCACGGCGGAGGAAGACATACGCCTGGCTCTGGCCGCGATCGATGCGATCGCCCGGCGGCTCGCCTCAGGCCGTGCCGAGGTGTAGCGCGACGATTCCGAACGTCATGCGCTGAAACTCGACCTGGCGGAATCCGCAGGCCTTCATTTCGGCCGCCAGCTCCGAGGCGCCGGGAAACCGCCGCACGGATTCGGGCAGGTACTTGTAGGCCTCGGGCGCACCGGAGATCCAGCCGCCCACACGTGGAAGCAGGCGCGTCGAGTAGAAATTGTAGAGCGCGGCGAAGGCGCGGTTCGGGGGCTGGGAGAATTCCAGGATGGCCGCGACGCCGCCGGGGCGCAGGGCGCGCAGCAGTTCGCGGAGGCCGCCCCGGTAGTCGGTGAGGTTGCGGAAGCCGAAGGCGATGGTGATGAGATCGAGCGAGGCGTCGCGGACGGGAAGATGCAAGGCGTCGGATTCAAACAAAGACGGCTGAATTTGTTTTGCGCGCGACTTCCGCCCGGCCTCGACGAGCATTGGGTGGCAGAAGTCACTGGCGAGCACGGGGCGCCCGGCGCGCTTTTCCAGTGCGAGGGCGAGGTCGCCGGTGCCGCAGCAGAGGTCCAGCACCTGCGCGCCGGGACGAAGCAGCACGCTTTCGACACGGTGAACGGTGCGGGCGCGCCAGTAACGATCGATGTTGAAACTGAGCAGATGATTCAGCGTGTCGTAGCGCGGCGCGATGCGGCCGAACATGGAACGGACCCATCGCGAGGCCTGTTCCTCGGTTTCGACACCGGAAGGAGCGGTGCCCTTTCTCATTGGGCCAGCACGGCGCCGCCGAGGGCGAAACGGATCGCTTCCAGCGCGAGGGCCGGTGCGATATCCGCGGTGATGCGCACGCGGCCGACCGCTTCGGGCAGCACGAAATGGACGCGGCCCTGGAGCGTTTTCTTGTCGAGGGCGAGGCGCGCGGCGATCGCGCCGGCGTCGATGCCGGCCAGCGACGGAATCGGCCCGTAGCTTTCGACACAGGCGTCAATTCGTTTCGCCTCGGCCGCGGCGAGCAGGCCGGCATCGAGAGCCAGCCGCGTGGCGGCGCGCATGCCCCAGGCCACGGCCTCTCCGTGCAGAAAGCGTTCGTAACCGGTTTCGGCCTCGAGCGCGTGGCCGAACGTGTGGCCGAGATTCAGCACCCGCCGCAAGCCGCCTTCGCGCTCGTCGGCGGAGACAACCTCCGCTTTGAGCCGCACGGAGTCTCCGATGATACGGTCGACGACATCGGCCTGCCGCGCCAACACGTCGTTGCGCGACGATTCCAGCAGATCGAACAGAGGCGCATCGCCGATGATGCCGCACTTGATGATTTCGTAGAGTCCGGCGCGGTACTCGCGATCCGGCAACGTGTCGATGACCGCCGGGTCGATGAGCACGGCGAGCGGCTGGTGGAACGCTCCGATGAGGTTCTTTCCGCCGGCCAGGTTCACGCCGGTTTTGCCGCCGACCGAGGCGTCAACCTGCGCCAGAAGCGTTGTCGGGGCCTGGATGACCGGGATGCCGCGCATGTACATGGCGGCGAGGAAGCCGCCCATGTCGGTGACGATGCCTCCGCCGAAGGCGACCACGACGCTCGAGCGGTCCGCTCCGCCCGCGAGCATCTGGTCGGCGAGGGCTTCGAGCGGAGCAAGACGCTTATTCGGCTCGCCGCCGGGCAGGAAGAGCACCTGGTGCGGATGGCCGGCGAGGGAGTCCATGACCGGGCCTTGATGCAACTGCCACACATCCCATTCGGTGACGACGAACACCTTGCCCGCGCCCTTCGGAAGATGCGCGGCGAGAGACCGCAGGCAGCCCCGCTCGACGATGGCGGGGTAACGATTCGTGGGGGTAGTGACGAGAAATTCCGGCATGGAGGAAGACAACTCGCGCGCCGAAATGCGGCGGCGGAATCAAACCTCTGTTGTACCATGAGACTTACATAGCCCTCCTGAAGGATGAATCCGGATTTTCTAGTAATTGGCGCAGGCGTAGCGGGTTTGCGCGCGGCGATTGAACTCGCTTCCGCCGGCCGTGTGCTCGTGGTCGCCAAAGATTCGCTCACCGAATCGAGCTCGGAATACGCGCAGGGCGGCATTGCCGCCGCGCTGAGCGACGACGACGAAGTGGGCTTGCACGAGCAGGACACGATCGCCGCCGGAGACGGACTGTGCAACGTGGACGCCGTGCGCGTGCTTGTAGAGGCAGCGCCGCGGGCGATTGAAGAGCTGATCGGCTGGGGCGCGGAGTTCGACCGCGATGGCGCGCGGCTCGTGTTTGCCCGCGAGGGCGCGCACAGCCGGAGCCGCGTGCTGCATGCGCACGGGGATTCGACGGGGCATGAGATTGCACGCACACTGGCGGCGGCCGCGCGGAGGCTTCCTACAATCCAAATGCTCGGCGGAAGGACGATGATTGACCTCGTTCCGGCCGCGGGTGGAGCGGTGGCCGGCGTCACGCTGCTGAACGAGGAGACCGGCGAAGTAGAGACGGTTCTGGCGCGGGCTGTGCTGCTGGCCACCGGCGGTTTGGGGCGAGTCTACTCGGATACAACGAATCCGGATGTCGCCACCGGTGACGGTGTCGCAGCCGCATGGCGCGCCGGGGCGGCAATCCGGGACATCGAGTTCGTCCAATTTCATCCCACCGCGTTGTATCTGCCCGACGCTCCGCGCTTTCTGCTTTCCGAGGCGCTGCGCGGAGAAGGCGCCGTGCTGCGGAACCGCTTCGGCGAGGCGTTCATGGAGCGGTATCACCCGATGAAGGACCTGGCGCCGCGCGATGTGGTGAGCCGTTCGATGGTGATGGAGATGCGGCGGACCGGGTCGACTCATGTATCGCTCGATTTGACGCATCTGAGCGAGGCGCGGCTTCGCGAGCGGTTTCCGCGTATTTTCGAAACGTGCCTGCGCTACGGCGTGAACCTGGCCCAGCATCCCGCGCCGGTGCATCCGGCGGCGCATTATGCGATGGGCGGCGTAGCAACGGACCTCGACGGGCGTACATCGCTCGGTGGCTTATTTGCGGCCGGCGAGGCGGCGTGCACCGGCGTACATGGGGCGAACCGTCTGGCGAGCAACTCGCTGCTTGAGGGGTTGGTTTTCGGGGCACGCGCCGGAAAAGCGATGCGCCCGGAGAAGGGACATGAGTGCACTGGGGCGCCCGTTCCGCTGATGGCTCCGTCGATGGCGGAGGATGAACTGCGCGGCCTGGCGGAACATGCGTGCGGCATCGTCCGCGACTGCGCGGGGTTGACGAGCGCTATCGAACGCCTGGATACTCTTTCAGAGGCGCCGCTCGCCCGTCCCAAGCGGTCCGCACTCGAGATTCGAAATATACACGCCGTCGCGCGGCTGATCGCCCGCGGCGCGCTCGCGCGCCAAGAGAGCCGCGGAGGCCACTTC
>DAIDIH010000252.1 GCA_027459465.1 Bryobacterales bacterium
CGGGTGGGGAGCAAGGCGTATATCGCCGGGTCGATTGCGCGGCTGGGGAGTGAGTACGTACTGGGACTGGAGGCGGTGAACTGCCAGACGGGGGATCCGGTGGCGGAGGAGCAGGTGAGTGCTCCGGCGAAGGAGAAGGTGTTGGATGCGCTGGGGGCGGCGGCGGTGAAGCTGCGAGGGCAGTTGGGCGAGTCGCTGGCGACGGTGCGGAAGTTTGACCAACCGATGGAGCAAGTGACCACGTCGTCGCTGGAGGCGTTGAAGGCCTACAGCCTCGCCGTTAGGAAAAGCGTCGAGCAGGGGAATGAGGCATCGCTCGAGGATGCACAACGCGCCATCCAGCTTGATCCGAACTTCGCGATGGCTTATGGAGGTGTGGGAATCGACTACAACAGCTTGGCGCAGGCGGGGCGGGCTGCCGAGTACTTTACCAAGGCATTTGCGTTGCGGGAGCATTGCAGCGAGCGCGAGAAGCGCATCATCAGCGGAGCTTACTACTGGGAGGTCACGGGCGAACTGGAGAAGGCGGCGCGGGTGGAAGAGGAGCTATTGTCGGCCTATCCGAGAAGCCGACCTATCGAGTTGGCTATCACTTATGCCTCGCTGGGCCAGTATGGGAAGGCGATCGAAGCGATCCGGAAGGAACGGCATGATGTCGCTTATTATGGGAACCTTGCGAACTTTCTGCTGGCCGAGCAGCGAATCGAGGAGGCCGGCCGTACGCTGCGCGAGGCGGAGGCGGGGAAGTTCGATAGCTTTGTCTTTCATATTGCCCGATACGCGCTCGCGTTTCTTGCCGGGGATTCGGCGCGGATGGGGCGAGAGCGGGGGTGGTTCGCGGCGCGGCCGGAGGTGGAGAACTTTGGCCTGTCGCTCGACTCCGACACGGAGGCGTTTGCGGGGCGGCTGGGGAAGGCGAGGGAGTTGACGCGGCGGGCGGTGGATTCGGCCGTGCTGGCCGACAGCAAGGAGACGGGCGCGACGTGGGAGGAGAACGCGGCGCTGCGGGAAGCGGCGTTCGGGAATGCGGCGGAGGCGCGGCAGGAGGCGGCGGCTGGCTTGAAGCTCGATCCGGGGAGCGAGGCGGTTGAGGTGGAGGCGGGGCTGGCGTATGCGATGGCGGGCGAAACGGGGAAGGCGGAGGCGCTTGTTGAGGAGATCAATCAGGAGCATCCGGTAGACACGCAGACGCAGGCGTTGTGGCTGCCGGCGATTCGGGCGCAGTTGGCGCTGAACCGGCGGGATCCGGCGGCGGCGCTGGCGGCGTTACAGGCGGCGCAGCCTCCGCTTGAATACGGTCAGATTCAGTTTCTTGCGGATCTGGCGCCGCTGTACACGGCGTACCTGCGGGGCGAGGCGGAGCTGGCGGCGGGCGAGGGTGCGGCGGCGGGGGTGGAGTTTCAGAAGATCCTCGACCACAGCGGTTTGGTATGGAACTGCTGGACGGGGGCGCTGGCGCGGTTGGGGCTGGCGCGGGCGGATGCGCTGGAGGCGAAGAGCGGGAAGGGCGCGGATGCGGATGCGGCGCGGGTGCGGGCGCTGGGGGCGTACAAGGAGTTTCTTTCGCTGTGGAAAGATGCGGATGCGGAGATTCCGATTTACCGGGCGGCGAAGGCGGAGTACGCGAGACTGCAGTAGGGTTAGGTGACTTAAGTCATAGTGCGCGGGCGGGGGCGAGGTTACGCTCGGGGTGAGAGCGAATATGAGCGAACTCATCGACAACCGGGCACAGCGCGTACAGACGCTCAAGAGCATCATCAAACGGCTGCATTCGGGCGAGGCGCCGGAGGTGGTGAAGGAGACGCTGCGGCAGTTGGTCCGGCAGACGGACTACTCGGAGATCACGGCGATGGAGCAGGAGCTGATTGCCGAGGGGATGCCGGTGAAGGAAATTCAGGGGATGTGCGACTTGCACTCGCAGGTGACGCGCGACGTACTGGTGCGACTGGAGCCGGCGCCGGTTCCTCCGGGGCATCCGGCGGATACGCTGCGGCGGGAGAACGCGGCGATCGGCGAGGTGCTGGGGCGCATGCAGCGGGCGATGGAGGGGATTCGAGAGAACGGCGAGGAGGGGCTTGCGGCGGGGCTGGTTCTCGACTGGCGGCAGGCGCTGAACGAACTGCAGGATATCGACAAGCACTATCAGCGCAAGGAGCACCTGTTCTTCAGCGGGCTGGAGCGGCACGGGATCTCGGGGCCTTCGAAGGTGATGTGGGGCAAGGACGATGAGATTCGGGAGTTGCTGAAAGGCCTGGGCGAGGCTCTGCGGGAGCGGGAGGTGACGACGGATGAGGTGAAGATGCTGGCCGCTACGACGGGGGCCGCGGCGGTGGGTGCGGTGCGGGAGATGATCTACAAGGAAGAACAGATTCTGCTTCCGATGTGTTTGGAGAAGTTCACGGCCGGGGAGTGGGCGGAGATCTGGGCGTCGTCGCCGCGGTATGGATGGTGCCTGGTTGCGCCGCGGGAGGGGTACTGGCCAACGGAAGCGGAGGCGAGGGATGCGGCGGCGGGGGCGGGCGGGGTAACGCTCGCGACGGGGACGCTGACGCTGGAGCAACTGATGGGGATTTTCTCGACTCTGCCGGTGGATTTGACGTTTGTGGATGCGGACGATAAGGTGGCGTTTTTTTCGGAGGGTCCGCAGCGGATTTTCGCGCGGAGCCGGGCGATTATCGGGCGGAGGGTGCAGAACTGCCATCCGCCGCGAAGCGTGGATGTGGTGGAGGGGATCCTGGGGGATTTCCGGAGCGGGCGGCAGAGCGTGGCGGAGTTCTGGATTCCGTTTACGGGGCGGTTTGTGCACATCCGGTATTTCGCGGTGCGGAACGCGGAGGGACGGTACCTGGGGACGCTGGAGGTGACTCAGGATGTGAGTAAGATCCGAGGGCTCGAGGGGGAGCGGAGACTGCTTGCCTACGATGAGCCGGAGTTGGCGGGCGTGCGATGAGGGTTGCGATTGGGCCGGAGACGAAGGTGGGGGCGCTGATCGAGGCGTACCCGGAGGTGGAGGGCGTGCTGATCGAGATGGCGCCGGCGTTTGCGAAGCTGCGGAACCCGGTGGTGCGGAGGACGGTGGGGAAGGTGGCGACGCTCGAGCAGGCGGCGAAGATGGGCGGGGTGAGTTTGCGGGAGATGATTGGGCGGATCCGGGCGTCGGTGGGAGAAGTGGGGCCGGAGGTTGCGGTTGGGCGTGCGGCGGGGGTGGAATGCGGGGAAGAGGGGTGGATCGAGCGGGCGCGGGTGGTGGAAGAGGTGGATGCGGACGCGATGCTGGAGGGCGGGATTCATCCGATTGGGAGGATTCGGGAGGCGGTGGCTGCGCTGGGGCCGGGCGAGGTGGTGGTGCTGCGGAGTTCGTTCCGGCCGGAGCCGCTGATTGAGACGTTGCGGCGGGCGGGGGCGGCGGTGTGGTGCAGGGCGGAGGGTGGTGGGTGGGTGACGTATTTTGGGCGGGGTTAGATTGGCAGAGCCGGTGGCCAGTCTCATGGCCGGGCGTTTTGCGTCAGGTTGACCTCCCGGCATACCGGAAAGGCGCCCGCTTTCCTGTATCGCGCTCCGCTCCCATAAATATGGGAGAATCAGGGCGAATGAAAACGACCCTCGATATTCCGGATGAGCTCTTCCGGCGGGCCAAATCCGCGGCTGCCGAAAAAGGGATTCCGCTGCGCGAGTTGGTCTCTGAAGCGCTGGCTGACAGGCTTCGCCGCCCGCCGCAAGACAAGCCGTGGTTGAAGACGTTTGGCAAGTTGCGCGGTCTGCGCAAGGAATCGGCCCGCATCAATCGCATCATCGAAGAGGAGTTTGACAGAGTCGAAACTGAGGACTGGCAGTGATCCTGGATACCAACGGGCTGTCGGCCTTGGCGGACGGGGATCCGGACGTCGCGCCTCTTCTGCAACAGGCCACCGAGATCGTTTTGCCTGTAATCGCGTTGGGCGAATACCGATATGGCATCCGGCAATCGCGTCACCGTGCGCGATATGAGCGATGGCTCAACGAGGTGCTCACAACTTGCCGGGTGTTGCCCGTGGACGAGGGCACCGCCGCCGTGTATGCCGACATCCGCGGCGAACTGAAGCGGGCCGGCCGGCCGATACCGGGGAACGACGTCTGGATCGCGGCGTTAGCGCGACAACACGCAATGCCGTTGCTGAGCCGTGACCAGCATTTCGATCTGGTCGCCGGGGTAAAGCGAATCTCCTGGTAGTTTCCGCTGTTCCGGCCGTTCTACGATTCGGGCGTTTTGCGGCAGAGTTACAGGATGAGCACGGCACAGGGGATTCGGGCGGACCTTTTCTCCGAGTCGGGGACGATACAGATGGAGCAGATTTGGTGGCACGCTCTGGCGCGGCGCGTTCGCGCCGCGTAGTCGCGACCACAAAGCAAATCACGACCTTTCGGCGCGAAGCCAGTTCCGTGGAACGGCGTCTCACGGGAGTACCCTATGTTTGGTCGAACGGTTTGGGCGTGTAACTCCGCCGGGCGCCTCATAGTAAGGACGAAATGCGTGGTGTGCTATTCTCCGACTTTATGGCTTCCCGTCACGAGTACGTTTTTCTTCGGGGTGACTGTTTTGCCATGATTTCAGGCGCACCCAGCCCACGTCGTGCCGTTGTCTTCGTGCACGGTTGGGGTGGCAGCCCGGCAGCCACGTGGCACCGCTTTCAGGAGTTGGTCGATGATGACAGTCCGCGGGAGGTGCGGGCATGGTGGCAACAGGCGGACTTGTACTTCTATGGCTACGAATCAAGGCGCTTTAGTATTTCCGAGCACGCGGAGAGATTCCTACGCTTTCTGGACCAGGTATATCCGGTCCGTCTAGCTTCGCTAGTTCAAGCATCTTACGACAGGCGGGACCATCGCTATGGCGAGCTATACCTCGTTGGGCACTCGCTCGGGGCGGTTGTGTTACGCGAGGGTATTCTGGACCGGGCGGCAATTAGCGCTGCCCCTGGGAGACCCAGCGCGCAGTCCACTGCTATCCTGAGCGGGCGGCTTCGCCTCTTCGCGCCCGCGATGCATGGCGCAAAACCCAGCGGCTGGCTTGGGCTCGCTTATCACTTGCTGCATGAAATCCGCGAAGTGAAGCCATGGCTAGAGGCCGCCATGGAGAGTCAGACTATCGTTCGGCAGTTACATTCGGAGTCGGACAAGCTCAAGCGGCTGCGGGATGAGACTGAGAAGCTTGCAGGAACAACGTCTCACCCTGCACTTGTCGCTGATGTTGTTTACGGCGAAAGGGAGCATATAGTCGAAAGGGATAAATTCCGACTCGACAGAATTGAATTGCCGATCCGAGGTCGAGACCATGTGTCGATTTGTAAACCTGACGACGAGTATCGCGATCCGCTTCAGTTTGTCATGGAAGGCAAGCATGCCTAGCCCGTCTTCGCTCAAGGAGTTCATGGACTCCTCGTTTCGTCCGGCCGTCGTGGCATGGGAAAAGGCGCAATCAGGTTCGGATACCAACAAGCGATTTGCCGCTGCTTCATTAGTTGAGTCATTCGGCTGGATCAGCATTGGAGTGCAGGCTGCAGCATTCCCGGCGGACTTGGCACGTGAGATCGTGACTTCAAGTCTGGAAGTACTCCTAGAGGCGAACGAACTGGCTGAGCAGGAAGCACTGTTTCAATCCGGAGTGACAGTTCAGAACCGGAGGCTGTTTGAATCTAAAGATATGTTCCCGAGACCGTTCTGTGACAGGTACTCAAGTGAGTTCTCCAATCTACCCGAGGCACCGACACTATTCTCATTATGGTGCTCGGAATCATTGGCGTTTGCGCAGGCAGACGGAGGGCTAGCAGAAACGCTCAATTTCGCCTACGACGAGGAGTGGCGCATCGCGCTTGGTCGGCTGAAGGATGAGTATTTCTCGCCTGAAATTGATCTTACCTCCGAGCCAAGCTTGTTCGAGGGCTATCTGCGTTCACTACTGCACATGAACCGAGTTGCGCAGCTAATGGGAGTCGAAGGTACGCCAACCGCCGGGTGGCCTGCTCGGGCTGTTATGCGGGTTGAGGTAACGAACATTCATGGATGGCGGCTCAACTTGCAGAGTAATGTGTTCGCGCCGCGGTTCGATGCAGTTACGGAAGTAGTAGAGTCACGCCTCCGAGTAGAAGCCCAGGCCGACGGGATTAAACTACGCGAGGGCGGCTTCGTTGATGGGGTGCGAAACTTGCGAAGGAGGTATGGTGAATCCCTGGGCCATTTGTCGAGAACGGCGAGTGGGTGATTAATCCACCTTCGCCCTCATGAAGCGCCTCGGCGATACGCGCATGAACGGCGTTGCATCGCGTTCTGTCCATGATTACTCGGGTGAAGTCCGCCTCTCGTCATGTAGAGGCCGTAAGATTTCTTCTCGGGAGCAACCACCTCCGGGGCGCAAAGGGCCGCCTAGCTCTGGCCGGATTGCGCGCTGCTCGGAGAAAGGTAGGCTGTCGTGTTCACGCAACAACTGGCCGGCCATAAGAACAGCCGATCACGCAATTCAACTTCTCCGTATCGTCGGGTACGGTGAGAACTGCCGCCCGGGGAGAGGAGGCTAAACGGAAAGTGGCGCGTGGGGTTGCGCTGTGGGGGGTGGTGGGCGTAGACTCGCGGAGGCGCTTCGTGGTTGGGAGCGCGTAGTGTAGAGGCAGTCAGAACAAGAAGGAGGACCCTGTTATGTCCCTTTCTAAACGCGCCTTTGCGGAGTTTATTGGCACGTTTTGGCTTGTTTTTGGCGGATGCGGGAGCGCGGTGCTGGCCGCGGCGTTTCCTTCGCTTGGGATCGGGTTTGCGGGTGTGGCGCTGGCGTTCGGGCTGACGCTGCTGACGATGGCGTATGCGATTGGGCATATTTCGGGATGCCATATCAATCCGGCGGTGTCGGTGGGGCTGGTGGTGGGGAAGCGGTTTCCGGCGAAGGAGTTGGCGCCGTATGTGATTGCGCAGGTGTTGGGCGGGATTGTGGCGTCGTCGGTGTTGTATGTGATTGCGAGCGGGAAGGCCGGGTTCAGCCTGGAGAATGGGTTTGCGGCGAACGGGTATGGGGCACATTCGCCGGGCGGCTATCCGCTGCTGAGTTGCCTGGTGGCCGAGGTGGTGCTGACGTTCATGTTTCTGATCATCATCCTTGGGGCGACGGACAAGCGGGTTCCGGCGGGGTTTGCGCCGATTCCGATCGGGCTGGGATTGACGTGCATCCACCTGATTGGGATTCCGGTGACGAACCTGAGTGTGAATCCGGCGCGGAGCACGGCTCCGGCGTTGTTTGTGGGGGGATGGGCGTTGGAGCAGTTGTGGTTGTTCTGGGTGGCGCCGATTGTGGGGGCGGCGCTGGCGGGACTTGTGTACTCGGTTTTCGAATCGAAAACCGATTGAGACGAACGTTTTAGCGCGTGGACGCGTCGTGGACGCGGTCCCAGGCTTTGAGGTAGCGGGCGGCCTTGGGTTCGCGGGCGTTCCAGTGCGGGGCTTCGGGGCTGTTGGCGATCCTCAATAGGGCGACCGCGACCATGCGGTCCACGCGCGCCATGTTGTTGTAGTCGATTTTGGGCCATTCGTCGCCGAGGCCGTGGTAGTCGGGGTAGTCGTAGGCGACGCAGAGGGTGTGGGCGGGGACGCCCAAGTCGGCGAGGGCCTGGTTATCGCTGCGTGAGAAGTAGGCGTCGCTGGCGGTTGGGTCTTTGTAGACGCGGATGCCGGTGAGGCGGCCGGCGCGGACGAGGATGTCGCTGACGGTGGAGTAGCCGAAGCCGGTGAGCGAGGCGGTGTTGACCTGCGGGCCGTTGGTCGAATCGGTGCGGCCGACCTGTTCGAGGTTGAGATCGGCGACGGTGTCTTCGAGGGGGAAGACGGGGTGGCGGCCATAGTAAGCGGAGCCGAGATCGCCTTTCTCTTCGCCGAAGAAGGTCATAAATACGATGGAGCGGCGGGGGTGCGGCTTGAGGGAGGCGAGGGCTTTGGCGAGTTCCATGACGGAGTCGGTGCCGGAGCCGTCGTCGTTGGCGCCGTTGTAGATGAGGTCGGCGCCGGGTTTGGCGTCGCCGGCGGGTTTCATGCCGATGTGGTCGTAGTGGGCGGTGACGATGACGCAGGTTTTTTTGAGATGGGGGTCGGAGCCGCGGAGGATGCCGATTACGTTTTTGAGTTGGACGGGTTTGGAGAGCGGGGCGGCGATGTGGAGGTCGGCGGTGGCGGAGGTGACGCCGGTGGGGAGGGAGTCGTAGAGTTTGGAGAAGTCCTTGCTCAGGGTGCGGAGCATGGGGGGCAAGTCGATGGGGCCGCGTGGGGCGGCGGGGTCGACGAGGCGGGCGTTGCCGGAGATGCGCATGCCGCCTGGGCCGGTGAGGACGAGGAGGGCGGGTTGGGAGTTGCCCACGAGTTGGAAGGCGGCTTCGAGGCCTTTCAGGCCGCGGTGGGGGGCCTGCATGAGGACGAGGCGGTCGCGGAGGTCGGCGGGGGTGAGTTTGGCGACGGTTTTGGGGGTGGAGATGTCGAGTTTGACGACAGTGGCGTTGTGGAGGTCGATCGAGTGGGGGGTGGAGAAGGCGACATCGTTGGGTGAGGCGGAGGTGACGCCGTTGGGGGTGGTGATGCGGAGGGAGAAGCCGTCCTTGACGGGGGTGAGGAGTTCGAAGTTGGCGATTTGGAAGTAGCCGTCGTTGCCGCCGGGTTCGAGGCCGGCGCGGCGGAATTCGCTGGCAATGTATTCGGCGGCGATGTCGAGGCCGGGGGAGGGGGTGTCGCGGCCTTCGAGGAGGTCGGAGGCGAGGAAGGAGAGGCGGGCGCGGAGGGCGGAGGGGGAGATTTCGCGCATGGCGGCGCGTTCTTCGGGGGTGAGGGCGGAGGGTTCGTGGGAGGGGAGGGTGGCGGAGAAGGCGAGGGTGGCGAGGCAGAGGATGCCGAGGGATTTGGCTTGCATGGGGGGTCTCTTTATTTTAGACGGGGGCGGTGGGGGGATTAGGGGTTGATTTCGAAGCGGGCGCGCTTGAAGCGGGCTTCGGCGGTGGCGGTTCGGTAGGCCATGGTTCCGAGCGTGAGGCCCCAGCCTTCGAGATATTCCCTGTGGCCGCGGTAATTGGCGAGGCGCTCGACGCCGTCGACGAGGAGGCGGGCGGAACGGGCGTGGGGATTGAATTCGAGCCGATAGTTGTGCCAAGCGGGGCTGACGTCCGGGAGCGCGAAATGTGGGCCGTCGAGGGCTCGGCCGATTTCGGTGGTGAGCAGGCCGACCTGATGATTCGGGGCGTCGCGGATCAGGCAGATATCATAGCGGCCGCCGGCGGGGGTCAGTTCGATGCCGGCGCAAACGGCGCCCTGGATGGCTTGCATCGTCGCTTCGAGTGTCCAGCCCTTACGGACAGCGGCGTAGGCCTGGGCGTGGGTGAGCTTGTGGTAGTAGTAGCCCTGTTCGGAGGTGAGCAAGCGGATCGCCTCGTAGCCTGTGCGCTCCGGGTTTTGGGCCACGTGTTCGACCACGTCAAGGCGAGGGCGGAAGCCGAAATCTTCGAGATTCCAGGGGGCGTCGTAAGCGATGACGGGGTCGTAGGAGGCCCAGCCGCGGCCGGCGAGAAACCAGGCGGCGGCGATTAGGAGGAAGAGGATGGCGAGGGCCGAGGCCCAGTGACGGGGAGTGGGGCGGGCGAGGCGGAATTTTTCTTTTGCCTGGAACTCGGCGGCGAAGGCGTGGGGAGAGGGCTGGCGGTTTTCGGGGTGGAACGAGAGAGCGCGGAGGATGGCGTGGGAGGCCGCGGCGGGGATGTCCTTGCGGAGGCGGGAGGGTGGAGTGATTTTGCCGGCCTTTTGGAGTTCGTAAAGCTCGAAAGGGGTTTCGGGAGAGAAGGGGCGGCGGGCGGTGAGCATTTCATAAGACACGGCGCCGAGGGAGTAGATGTCGGACTGGGGGAGGGATTGTCCCATGAGCTGCTCGGGGGCCATGTAGTGGATGGTGCCGAGGACGGCGAGCGTGTCGGTGGTGGCGTCGTAGGCGGGGGTCTGGACTTTGGCGATGCCGAAGTCGATGAGTTTGGCGGGGATGTTTTCGCCTTGCGGAGAGAGGATGATGTTTTCGGGCTTGATGTCGCGGTGGATGATGCCGCTCGCGTGAGCGGCCTGGAGGGCGTCGCAGAGGATGGCGACGATGGGTGCGGCTTCGGGGAATGAAAGCGGGCCTTCGCGGAGGCGTGAGCGGAGGGTCACGCCGTCGACATATTCCATGACGAGGAAGGAGCGGCCATCGGGGGATTGGCCGACGTCGAGGACGCCGACGACGGCGGGGTGGTTGAGGCGGCTGAGGGCCTCGATTTCGTGGCGGAATTTGAGGCGGATGTGGTCGTGGTCGTCGAAGGAGGAGTGGAGAAATTTGAGGACGACGTGGCGGGCGTGGAGCCGCCGGTCGCGGGCGAGGTAGACGACGCCGCTTCCGCCGCGGCCGATTTCGCGTTCGACGAGGTAGCGGCCGACGAGGAGTTGGCCTTCGCAGGAGGGGGAGTGGGCGGCGAGGGATTGGGCGGCGCGGTCGAGGAGGGTTTCGGGGCTGGGAGGGGCGAGGAAGCCTGTGGGGGTGGAGGCGTGTTCGGCGAGGAGGCGGAGGACTTCGTCGCGGAGGTTGGGATCGGTGGGGCAGGATTGGTGGATGAAGCCGGCGCGGTCGGCTTCGGGGAGGTCGAGGGCGGATTCGAACAGGGATTTGACGCGCTGGAAGCGTTCCGGGGTCATGGGCTGGGGTTGCGGAGTTCGGCGCGGAGCCAGGTGCGGGCCATTTCCCAATCGCGCTTGACGGTTTTGGGGGAGACGTGGAGGACGGCGGCGGTTTCGTCGATGGTGAGGCCGCCGAAGTAGCGGAGTTCGACGACGTTGGCCTGGCGGGGATCGAGTTGGGCGAGGCGAGTGAGGGCGGCGTCGAGGAGGGCGAGGTCGATATCGGGCGAGGAGGGGTGGAGAGCGGATGCGGCCTGTTCGATGACGCGGACCGTGACGGCGCGGCGGCGGGCTTCATCGACGAGGATGCGGCGCATGAAGAGGGCGGCGATAGCGAAGAAGTGGGCGCGGCTTTTCCACTGGATGGCGGTCTGGTGGAGGAGGCGGAGGTACGTTTCGTTGACGAGGGCGGTGGGCTGGAGCGTTGCGCCGGGCGTGTGGCGGCGCATGTAAGAGCGGGCGAGGCGGTGGAGGTCGTTGTAGACGAGGGGGACGAGCGCGTTCCAGGCGTCGGGATGGCCGAGGCTCAGGCGGGCGAGCTGGGAGGTGATGGCGCCGGGGTCCGGACCGGCGGGCATCTGTGACACGGGTTACACCTCGATGTTAGATGACCCTTTCCAGGGTGTCCGTTCGCGTAAGAGTATAGCGCAGCGGTTTGACATAGGAAAGGCGGTAAGCCGGGAGGACTGCGCGGGGTTCCGAATAAACCGACTGGAGGAGGGAAGCGGTGAGACGGACATCGATAGCTGTTACTTTCGTGCTGGTGATTGGTGTTGGAGCGTTGCGCGGCCAGCCTACGATTACATCCGTTACGAACGTGTCGGGCGAGAGTTATCTCTGTCCGGGCGGTGTTGCGTTTGTGCACGGGTCCGGATTGGGGACGAGCACCAGCATCGCGGTAACGGCTGCGGGTAAGAAGGCCTACGTGATGTACGCCGCGAACTCATTCCTG
>DAIDIH010000253.1 GCA_027459465.1 Bryobacterales bacterium
GAGGAGAAGCAAGGACGGGCTGAGAGCGAGAACCGCGGCAAGGCCCAGCGATTCGACATCGGTGAAGCTCAGATCCCGGAACAGGAAGAAGCACAGGCAAACCACGAGGGGCACGAAGAGCCAATTGAGGGCCAACGCGACGGAGAGGTTCGAAGGAAATGAGGGGTTGAGCCGCCAGGCAAAGGAGAGGAACAGCGGGTAGAGCGGCGGATATTTTGTCTGGTAAGGCGCGCCGGGCAAGCTGGTGATTCGATAACCCGTGCCCGCGGCCAGGCTTTTCGCGCAGACGAAGTAGATACTGTCGTCGTGGATCTTACTGAAACACGGCACGTCACGATTGCTCCAGGTGAACCACGCCGACGGCAAGACCAGCGCCAGCAGACACGCCGCAATCCGCACCCGGAAGCCGAGTTTCATCCCGCTAGCTAGAGTGGGCGCAGCGAGGGAAAGATATCATTCGCGGCCGAGTAAGGCAGCGGACAAGTGGTGTCCGTACCTGGTAGTGTGAGTGCCGGATTTAACCGGGGCATGAGGTGAAAAAAGGCCGTTACGGGCGCGCCAGGGCGAGTGAGTAAGTATGGGAGCAAAAAGGAGCGCAAATTCTTTACTCGTCTCATGAACCCGGGATAACATCGTGAGGAGGGTACCAGGATATGCATCGGCGGAAATTGCTGGCTACGTGTCTGACGTTGTTTCCTGCATCGGCTGTTTTGCTACTCGCGCAGGACCACGGGGAAGGACACGGAAGGGGCCGGGATCGGGATGAGGGCCATGGGCGGGACAACGGCAGCGAGGTCCGCTACTTCCGGCCTGAGGACTACGCCTCCGTTCGGCGCTATTACAACGGCCCTCGGAATCTCCCCCCAGGGCTGCGCAAGAAGTATGACCGGACCGGCACGCTGCCTCCGGGATGGCAAAAGAAGATGCGGCCGTTTCCTCCCGAACTGCTCCGCGCACTTCCTCCTCCTCCGCCGAATTGCGGAGTTGGCTATATCGATGGCGTAGCCGTGGTGTATAACCGGGCTACGCGCGTCATTCTCGATTCGATCGACATCCTTGGAGCTGTAACCGGGCGTTGAGGGTCCGCCTACGTCGGGTCTGAACGGCGGCCGGTTGCTGCAACCTCCGATGCGCCTGCGGCAACTACAATGTGGACGTGCGGTGTTCTACTGTCTGCTGGTTTCTTCCAGCAATTTTGGCCGGCGGCTTGTTGGCGCAGAACACGGCGGCCCCGGATGTCGATGTCCGGTCGATGGACATTAGCTCCGACCCCTGCGTGGACTTTTACCAGTACGCCTGTGGCGGCTGGCTGGCCGACCATCCGATCCCGCCGGATCGTTCCAGTTGGGGGCGGTTCGACGAAGTAGAAGAGCGGAACCTGGAAATTCTCCACGGGATCCTCGAACAAGCCGCCGTGCCCAGACCGGACCGGGACGCGGTGAGCCAAAAGCTCGGCGACTACTACGCGGCGTGCGTGGATGTGGACCAAATCGACAAGCGGGGTCTTGCCGCATTTGAGCCCGAATTGAAGCGGATTGCACAAATCGAAGCTAAGCCGGACCTGTTAGGCGAGATCATCCGGCTCCAGTCGACCGGTGTGAATGTCTTCTTTTCGTTCAGTTCGACCAACGACGAGAAGAATTCGCAGCGGATGATCGCCACGGTGGATCAAGGTGGGTTGGGATTACCGGATCGTGTTTACTATTTCAAGACCGATGCCGCCTCGGCCAGACTGCGCGCCAAGTACGTGACCCACATCGCGCGGATGTTCGAGTTGACGGGCGATAGCGCGGCCCGAGCCGAGGCGGACGCGAATGCCGTGATGGGGGTCGAGGCCGGACTGGCACGAGGGGCGCTGGATCTCGAGGCGCGGCGGGTGCCTCAGAGGATTTACCACAAGATGACGGTGGCCGAGTTAGTGTCGCTGTGTCCGGCGATCGACTGGCCGAAGTTCTTCGCGGGTCTGGGCGCGCCGCCGTTCGAGACGCTGGACATTTCCGAGCCGAATTTTTTCCGTACGATCGAGAGCGTACTGGTTCAGACGCCGCTTGAGGATCTGAAAGCGTATCTGCGCTGGCAGTATCTTCACGCGGAGGCGCGGTACCTGCCGAAGGCGTTCGAGGAAGAGAACTTCGCGTTCTTCGGCTCGACGCTCAACGGAATCTCCATGCAGCAACCGCGGTGGAAGCGCTGCGTGGAGGATACCGATTGGGCGCTGGGCGAAGCGCTCGGGCAAAAATTCCTGCGGGCAAGCTTCGGAGAGCAGGGACGGCAGCGGACGCTCGACTTGGTGCGGCAGATCGAGCAGGCGATGGAAACGGATTTGAAGACAGTCCAGTGGATGAGCCCGGCGACGCGCGAACAAGCGCTGAAGAAACTCGCGGCGGTGCGGAGCAAAATCGGATATCCGGAGAAGTGGCGCGACTACTCGGCGCTGGTAGTGCGCCGCGACGACGCCTTGGGCAATTTCGATCGCGCGGCGGAGTTCGAGATTCATCATTTGATCACGAAGATCGGCACACCGGTGGATCCAGATGAGTGGGGGATGACCCCGCCGACTGTGAACGCTTACTACGATCTGTTGATGAACGATATTAATTTCCCGGCGGGCATCCTGCAGCCTCCGTTTCTCGACGGACAAGCGGGCGACCCGGCGGACTACGCCGCGCTGGGCGGGCTGATCGGGCACGAACTCACGCATGGGTTCGACGACGAAGGACGGATGTTCGACGCGCAAGGAAACCTGAACAACTGGTGGACAGCGGAGGATGCGAAGGCCTTTGAAGCCCGTGCCCAATGTCTGGTGGACGAGTATTCGAAATTCCGGACGCAGGACGGGATGGCAGTGAACGGGAAGTTAACACTGGGTGAGAACACCGCCGACAACGGGGGATTGCGGATCGCGTGGATGGCGTTTCTACGCGCACAGGACGGGGCGAAGGCGGATCCGAACGCGCGTTTCAGCAGCGCGCAGAAATTCTTCTTGGGTTGGGGGCAGATCTGGTGCCAACACCGGACCGCGGAAGCTGGGCGTCTGCAGATCGACACGGACCAGCACGCGCCGGACAGATTCCGGGTAAACGGCGTGGTATCGAACATGCCCGAATTTCAGAAGGCATTCGGTTGCCGGGTGGGGCAGCCGATGGTCCGGCATCCGGCGTGCCGCGTCTGGTAAAACGACCGGATTAGAATAGGGAGCGTGACCCACCGACCCGTTGTGTTACTCCTGGCGAGCCTGGCCGCACCCTTCCTTTGGGCTCAGGATTCGTCTTCCGGCGCCGCCCCGGCAAAGATCCCCAGTTTCGATGTGAAAGCCATGGACACGACCGCCGACCCGTGCGTGGACTTTTATCAATATGCCTGTGGCGGATGGATGACGGCGCACCCGCTGCCGCCGGACCGCGCAGTATGGCGCCGGTTCAACGAAGTGGCGGACCGCAATCAGGAGGTCCTGCGCCAGATTCTGGAAAAGGCAGAGGATAGGTCAAAGCCGCGGACGCCGGATCAACAGAAGATCGGCGATTTTTACGCCTCGTGCATGGACGAGGCGGCGATCGAGGCCAAGGGCACGAAACCGCTCGATGCGGAGTTGCACAAAATCGACGCGGCGAAGAGCAAGGCGGAACTGCTGGGGGCGATCGTGAGCCTGCAGCGAACGGGAGCGAACGTGTTGTTCCGGTTCGGTCCTTCTCCAGACGCCAAGAACTCTATGCAGATGATCGGGGAAGTTACCCAAGGCGGGCTGGGGCTGCCGGACCGCGACTACTATCTGCGCGACAACCCGCGGCAGGCTTCGATCCGGAGCGCCTATGAGACGCACGTAGAAGACATGCTGGTGCTTTCGGGCGAGCCGCCGGAGAAGGCGGCGGCGGGAGCGAAAGCGGTGATGGCGATCGAGACCGAGTTGGCGAAAGCCTCGCTCGACCGCGTGTCACGCCGCGACCCGAACAAAACCTATCACAAGATGACGCTCGCCGATCTGGAAAAGCTGTGTCCGTCGATTCCGTGGCAGAAGTTCTTTCAGGAAGACGGCGCGCCGGCGATGGCGAGCCTGAACGTCAGCGAGCCGGACTTCTTCCGCGGACTCCAGGGCGTGATCTCGAACAGTAGCCTGGACGATCTGAAAACGTATCTGCGCTGGCAGTACGTCAATGCAAGCGCAGATCTGCTGCCGAAGAAATTCGTAGACGAAAACTTCCACTTTTATGGACAGACTCTGACCGGAGCGAAGCAGATTCTGCCGCGGTGGAAGCGCTGTACGTCCTATACGGATCGGGCGCTGGGCGATGCTCTGGGCAAGCAGTTTGTGGAAGTAGCTTTCCCTCCGGAAGCCAAGAAGCGGACGTTGGACCTGGTGCACCAGATCGAAGCCGAGATGCGCACGGACTTGACGAACGTGGACTGGATGACGCCGGAGACCAAGAAGCAGGCGTTCATCAAGCTGGATGCGGTGGCGAACAAAATTGGCTACCCGGACCACTGGAAGAATTATTCAACCTTGAAGATCGTGCATGGGGACGCGCTCGGCAACCAGACGCGGGCGCGTGAGTATCGCGTGGAGGACCGGTTGTCCAAGATCGGCAAGCCAGTAGACCGGAAAGAGTGGGGCATGACGCCGCCGACGGTCAACGCGTACTACAGCCCGGATGAGAACAACATCAATTTCCCCGCGGGCATACTGCAGCCGCCGTTCTATGACAACAACGCCGACGATGCGGTGAACTACGGCGGGATCGGCGTGGTGATCGGCCACGAGTTGACGCATGGGTTCGACGACGAAGGCCGGCAGTTCGACGCTTCAGGCAATTTACGCGACTGGTGGACGCCGGAAGACGCCAAGGAATTTCTGAAGCGGGCGCAATGCTTCGTGGATGAGTATTCTTCGTTTGAGCCGGTGCCGGGAACGCACCTGAACGGCAAGCTGACACTGGGGGAGAACTCGGCTGACAACGGAGGACTGCGCCTGGCGTTCATGGCGCTGATGAAGACGCTCGACGGGCACGAGCCGGCGAAGATCGACGGCTTCACGGCGGAGCAGAGGTTCTTCCTTTCTTACGGCCAGATCTGGTGCCAGAACCTGACGGAGCAGGCCGCGCGGCTGCAGGCGAATACGAACCCGCACTCGACGGGAAAGTTCCGCGTAGACGGAGCGGTATCGAATGATCCGGACTTTCAGAAAGCGTTTGCCTGCCACGTTGGGCAACCGATGGTCCGGAATCCAGCCTGCTGGGTGTGGTGAGCCCGAGTGGCATGCGCGTCCACGCGCCACTGATTTACGGCTGACTATCGCCCGCCGCAGCCGCTCGCAAAGTCGTGGCTGACCGCACGGCGTTTCTGGCTGTCGTACCACACAACCCGATAAAAGGCAGCCCCGAAACGGCAGGCAACCTCATGCCGGCGGGAAGGTCCCGGGTCGTTCAAAAATATGGTTTGCTCCGTTTGCCAGTCCGCCGCGTTCCAGTTCCCGTGCTTCGCCGTGAACTCATTCGTGGCGCCGCTTAACAACACGAGCCTCGGCGCTGGAGGTGCGATACTTGCCTGATACGCTTTTCTCCACGGGCTCAAGCGGCTCTCTATGTCCCGGATCACCCATGTGAGCGGTAGGGCCTGGGTGGCGAGCAGAACGCTCAGGGCCAAGCACGGCCGCCCCGTTCCGAATCCGCCAATCCGACACAAGAAGCGTCAGACCCCGCGCGGCCGCGATTCAGAGTAGCGCGAAGCCCTCATAGTAGTTGCGCTCGCCGTCGAAACTCCCTGAGGCGCCCATCGTCTCGAAAAAATATGCCAGGATCAGCGCGGGAAACACCGCCGACAGCAGCAGAATCTCTTTGCGAAACTGCCGCTCGCGCACACACGCGTAACCCGCGGCAAGCGCCACGAATGGAACCGTGCTGAACAGAGTGTCGACAATGGCCGGGTGCCAGACGAAGACGACATCATGAAAAATGAGCGGGAAAGATAGCGAAAGCTCCCGAATTCCCATGCTGCCTTGCGCATAAGCATAAGGCGACATTAAGAGGTTTCCCGTGAAGACTCGGTTGTCGGCCAGAAACAGAGCGACGGAAATGACTGCTGCCGCGCCGGCAATCCCGATCGCCCTTCGAAGAAAGTTCGGAGCATCCCAAGAGGCCCAGCACGTGTAAATCGTGCACAGCACAGCGATCACTGCGCCGGTATAAGGACGGATCTCGTTGCCGGCAATGATCAGGGTGAAACAGATTGCAACTGCGACCAGGCTTTTCCGGCGGACCGCGTGAATCGCCGAACCGACTGCCCCGAGACCCACGAGAGCAGAGAACGCGTGCGAAAGGTACCCGACACGATAGAGAAGCGTGTAGCCGGAGAGAGCAACCAGTAAGACCGCTGTGTTCCTGACTGCGGTTCCGTATGGACTCGCAATTTGATTGACTCCGGCTAACAGAAGTAACCCCAAGATGGGATTCACAAGCCAGGAGCAGTGCGCGAGATAGCCGAGGGAAAGCAATAGCGGAAAGCCCGGTGGGTATTTTGCAAACCAACCGCGCGTGGTGTCAACTTGTTGCTCAAAGTAGATCTCGGGCGGAGCGTTCACGGCAACCGCGGTCGCGCCAGGCAGTGGCGCGGCCATCACGTGGCCGGAGGAGAAGATGCGAGCTTGAAAGCTTGAAACTGATATGCGGACTCGTCCGGAATCGTATGTCCGTGGTCATAGGAGATCGCGACGGCAACGGCGAGGACACCAAGGATGGCAGCGGCGGCGAGACGGAAGTCGCCGACGGATAATTGGCGAGGCGACACGGTCCGGTTCGACCACAGAAACCACAGCAGCGCGGGCAGCACTATCGCAAACTGCGCGGCGACGTAGGGCAGGATCGCGTGTCTGTAATGAAGTAGTCCTAGAATCGCGCAACCTGCCAGCGAAGCTGCCGTCGCGCATACGAACAGGATCAGGGAGATGTGGCCAGACCAAAACAATCGCGCACTTCGTGCCGGAAATCTGTCTGTCGACTCGGTCACGTGGATGAGTGTAAATCCGTTTTGCTAAACGATTCCCAGCCGGCGTCAGGCGAAGTGAAGCCGGAACAGGCGCGTGCCGTTCTCCCACGTGGCTTTGCGGAACACCGTGGGCGAGGCAAGCCGCTGCGTAAGAGCAAGGGTTTCGCGCGCCACGCATTTGCCGGCCAGGCGGGCGGCTTCGGGATTGTTGTTTTGCGAAATGCCGCCGCCATGGCCGTCGGTGCAACTGCAGTCGCTGCCGAAGACGAGTTTGTCCTGGTGGCGATCGAGGAAGCCGCGGGAAAATTCGGGATCGCGCGAAAGGGCGTTATTGCCCGAGTTGGCGGACATGTCGGCGTAAAGGTTGGGGAACTCGGAGAGCCACTTGTCGGTGAGACCGCCGGGTTTGATCGGGCCTAAGGGATAGGCGAGGTCGGTAGGCACGTCGGCACTGATGTGGGCCCAGAAAAGGTCGCCGTGTCCAAGAAAATTCGTTTTCGGGTGCGCTCGGAGGACCTTGTCGAAGTGCTCGTAGCCGGTGTTGTAGGGAAGTTCGCCGTTGAAGTGCGGGAAGGTCTGGATGTGCACCATGACGGGAACATTCATTTCGGCCGCTACGTCGTAGACGCGGCCCATTTCGGGAGAGTCGAGGGCCAGATGGTATTTCAGCTCGCCGATGCTGACGGCGCCTTGCTTGAGCGCGGTATGGATCGCATCGACGCCGCCCGGCTCGGCGGGGTTGGCGGAGGCCGAACGGACGAAGCGGCCGGGCCTGCGCTTGATCTCCTCCACAGCCTTGGCCTCGTCGGGCGCACGCGTAAGTAAGACCGCGTTGGTGACGCCGCAACCCTGGATGTGGGTGAAGCAGGCATCCGGATCCCGGCGGAGGTGAAGGTGGGTGTCGAGAACAGGCCCGCCCCAGAGCGGGCTGTTGTCGGATCGGAGGGCGGGCGCGGCGGCGGCGGCGAGGGCCGCGGTGAGAAAGGTTCGTCGATCCATGGGGGTGATGACGATTTTGTCACAGACCGGGCGCTATCGGATTTCGCGGGTTTGTAATTTTTCGTGAAACTCTCGCGCTGAAAGTCCGTAATAGTCAGCAGGGTTGAACGAGAGACGATGCTAAGCAGTTTACGTTACGCCTTACGGCAGTTCCGGCACGCGCCGGTCTTCACATCGGCCGCGATGCTCACGCTGGCTTTGGGTATCGGCGGGACAACCGCTATCTTCACGCTAATTCACGCGGTGATGCTGCGCTCGCTGCCCGTCGCGGATCCCTCAGCGCTGTATCGCGTCGGCGAAGGAGACGACTGCTGCGTAGAGGGAGGGCCGCAGGACCAGTGGGGGATGTTCTCATTCCCGCTGTATGAACGCCTGAAGGCTGCGGCGCCGGAGTTCGAAGACGTGACCGCGTTTCAGGCGGGCCGAGGGCGGTTGAACGTGCGGCGGGAAGGCGTTGCGGCGCCGGCGATTCCTCTGCAATCGGAGTACGTGACCGGAAGCTATTTCTCCACACTGGGGGTGAAGGCGTATGGCGGGCGGTTGTTGACCGCGGAGGACGACCGGCCGTCGGCGGCGCCCGTAGTGGTGATGAGTCATCACACCTGGCAGTCGAGCTATGGGTCCGATCCTTCGGTGGTCGGATCCACATTCACCATCGACGGGCATTCGTTCACAGTGATTGGTGTGACCCCGCCGGGTTTCTTCGGCGAGATGCTCGAAGGGGATCCGCCGGATATCTGGATTCCGATTCAACAGGAGCCGATGATCGCCGGCCAGAGCACACTTCTGCGGCAACCAATGGGCGCATGGCTCCGGATGATCGGGCGCTTGCGTCCCGGTGCTTCGACAATCGGCATGGCGCCGCGGCTGACCGTCATTCTCCGTCAGTGGATGGAGCACGACTCAGGCTACCCGCCGAACTGGATGACCGACATTCAGAGAATTCTTCCAAAGCAGACGATCAACGTGGTTCCGGCCGGCGCCGGCGTGGCGGCGATGAAGGAAGAATATGGGCGCAGCCTGCAAATCCTGCTGGCGGTGTGCGGAATGGTCCTGTTGATCGCCTGCGCGAATGTGGCGAACCTGCTGCTGGCGCGTGCGGTGGCGCGAAGGACGCAGACGGCTCTGCGAATGGCGATCGGAGCGAGCCGGCGGCAGATCGTCGCGCAGGCACTGGTGGAAAGCGTCCTGCTGTCGATCGGGGGGTGCATCGCGGGGTTGGTGGTGGCGGCCGGAGCCGCTCGCCTGCTGCTGATGCTGGCATTCCGGAACGCTCACTTCCTTCCGATCAGCATAATTCCATCCCCGCTGGTGCTGGCGTGCGCATTTGCGCTGGCCCTGCTGACCGGGGTGATTTTCGGTGCGGCCCCGGCGTGGTTTGCCACGCGGACCGATCCGGTGGACGCGCTGCGCGGCTCCGGGCGGAGCACGACGGATCACTCGGGGTTTGCTCGCAAGGCGCTGCTCGTGGTGCAAACGGCACTCTCGGTCGTGTTAGTTGCCGGCGCAACAATGCTCGGGCGCAGTCTGAACAAACTGGAGCATCAGAACTTTGGGTACCGGACGGACGGGCGGGTCGTGATTTCGCTGAACCAGCCGCCGGCAACTTACACGCTGCCTAAGTTACAGGCAATTTATCGAAGGATCGAGTCGGGGCTGAATGCGCTGCCGGGCGTGACGGGGTCGGGTCTCGCTTTGTACAATCCGCTCACCAACAACTGGGGCGAACTAATTCTTGTTTCCGGGCATCCGCAGCCGAAGATGAACGAGCAGGCCGGGGCTTCCTGGGATCGCGTGAGCACGAATTACCTCCAGAGCTTCGGCCTGGGCGTGCTGCGGGGGCGGAATTTCACCGAGGCCGACAACGAAACGTCGACGCCGGTGGCGGTCGTGAACCAGGCGTTCGTGCGGCGCTTTTTCAAGAGCGGGGAGGATCCGATCGGGCAGCATTTCGGTCTCGACCTGCCGGAGAATGAAGGCACGTTTCAGATCGTCGGCATCGTGCCGGACGCCAAGTTCGCGGGCTTTAACCTGACCCGCCCGGCGCGGCCGATGTTTTATGTGCCTCTGGCCCAGAACGTGGATTACCCGAATCCGATGATGAAGCGGATCGAGACGCAGTCCCACTTCATCGGCGGGATCATGCTGGCGACTCATGTCCCGCCGGGCATTTTGGAGCCCGAGGTGAAGCGCGTGCTCGCACAGGCGGACCCGAACTTGACGATCAACAGCGTGAGGACGATGGACGAGCAGGTGGCGCTGACATTCGATCAGGAGCGGGCGGTGGCGAGCCTCGCGACATTGTTCGGAGTAGTGGCGTTGCTTCTGGCCGCGGTCGGGTTGTATGGCGTGACGGCATACACGGTGGCGCGGAGAACGAACGAGATCGGGGTGCGCATGGCGCTCGGGGCGGACCGGGCGAAGGTGATTCGTCTCGTTCTCGCTGGCGCGTCAGTCCGGGTAGCTCTGGGACTCGGTCTTGGCCTGCCGCTGGCTGTGGCGGCCGGGCGGCTGATCTCATCGCAGCTATACGGTGTCTCGTTCTGGGACCCGCTGGCGATGCTGGTGGCCGCGGGTGCGCTGGCAGTTTGTTCGCTGGCGGCCGCTTTGATTCCAGCCACTGTCGCTGCCTCAATCGCTCCGATGGACGCGCTCCGCGCGGAGTGAAGCAATTCTCCCGGCGCGTCAGGAGTGCCGGCTTCGGCCGGCACGGAAGTCTTCCGTGCCGTGCGGGAACGCGGACAAGCCGAGCATGGCCGCCGCAGTCACCCCAAAGTAAAACCCGAGCAGCCGCAGGTCAAGATGCGAGCCGGGCCCCAGCTCGAGCCAGCGTAGGCCAAGAGCGAGGAACGAGGCGGCAAACGCGAATGACACGATGCCTGCCGAGCCGATCAGCACGGCAGGCACGCGGCGGCGCATCGTTCGCGCTACATCCAGGTCGAGCAGCGCGGCGCTCAGGGACGCGAACACGGCGAGAAGCGCGACAGTGAGGATGCCGACTGGAAAATGATTGGCGAAGAAGCAATAGATGATGCCGAGAGCGCTCAGCGCCACGCCGTGAAGTCTCAGCGGCCAGGCTTTCGCCGCCGCGATCGAGCAGGCTCCCGCAAGCAGAGTCAACCCACCCAGGAGCACGACGGCGCGGCCCCAGTTGTGGAACAGCAGCGGGCCGTTGACGCCGGACATCAATAAATAGAGCAGGGCGACAGCCGCGTCAAGAATCGCGCAGAAAGCCAGCAATAAGCGGCTCTTGCCAGGTTGAGGCACGGGACACCTCCCAGACAAAAAAATAGCACTCCACGGCAGAGCGTGGCGAAATCCGCTAGGCTGGCTGGTGGGTTCGTGACGAGATGCTCGAAAACGTCAATTTGAAGCGTAAGCTTTCGCGGGAAGAGTACGCGGAAGCGCTGCCGAGGCTGCAGAGCCGTCTGTACGACCTCGAAAAGGACTGCTGGGACCACAAGGTGCCAAGCGTGATTCTTTTCGAGGGATGGGACGCAGCGGGCAAGGGCAGCGCGGTTTCCGTGCTGACACAGCGGCTCGATCCACGGGGGTTCAAGCTGCATTCGATCAACCTGCCGCGTACGTTCGAGCAGAGCCGCCCGTGGCTGTGGCGCTTCTGGCTGCGGGCGCCGAACCGGGGCGAGATGGTGATCTTCGATCAGAGTTGGTATCTGCGCGTGATGCGGGAGCGCGTGGAGGAAAGGGTTCCAGAGAGCGCCTGGCGGGCGGCCTACAGCGACATCCTCGATTTCGAGCGAATGCTTGCCGACGACGGAACCGTGATGGTGAAGTTCTTTCTGCATATCTCGCGGAAGGAACAGAAGCGGCGGTTCGAGGCGATGGAGGCCGATCCGCTCGAGGCATGGCGGATCACCAAGGAAGACTGGGCGCGGCACAAGAAGTACGATCTCTTTCTCGCCGCGGCCGAGGAGATGCTCGAACGGACCGAATCGGAGTATGCGCCCTGGACCATCGTGGAAGCGACGTCGCGGCGGTGGGCAACGAAGAAGATCTTCGAGACGATCATCGAGGCGCTCGAAAAGAGGCTCGGGGAGAAGGCATCGCCCCGGCGCGTTTCCGACGACGAAGCCCGTAAGGACGCCGACCTGCGGAATGCCATGGCATCACTGGAACCGGCCGAGGCGGAAGCGGAGGGAGAGGCCTGATGCTGGAAACTCTGGACCTCACGCTGGCTCTGCCGCGCGAGAAATACATCGCGGAAATTACGCGGCGGCAGATTCAGCTACGCGAACTGGCGTGGCACGTGTATCTGCAGAAGCGTCCGGTGGTGGTCGCCTTCGAGGGATGGGACGCGGCGGGCAAGGGCGGCTCGATTAAGCGAATCACAGAGAAGATCGATCCGCGCGGTTACGTGGTCTATCCGATCAGTGCGCCGAACGGGGAGGATAAGACCCGGCACTATCTGTACCGGTTCTGGCGGCGTCTGCCCGAGCAAGGCCAGATCGCGATCTTCGACCGGTCGTGGTACGGACGCGTATTGGTTGAACGCGTGGAGGGTTTCGCGGACGAAAGCGAGTGGCGGCGGGCTTATAAGGAAATCAATTCCTTCGAACGCCAGCTAGTGGATTTCGGAACGATCGTCGTGAAGTTCTGGATCCATATTTCCCGCGAGGAGCAGTTACGCCGGTTCGAGGAGCGCAAGCGGATCGGCTATAAGGCGTGGAAGCTGACGGACGAGGATTGGCGGAATCGGGAGAAGTGGCCGGCGTACGAAGCAGCGGTGGAAGATATGCTGCTGAAAACCAGCACGCGGACAGCGCCGTGGACGCTGGTGGAGGGCAACGATAAGTATTGGTCGCGCGTGAAGGTGCTCAGCAAGCTGGTGGAGGCGCTTTCCCGCGGCTTGAATTACACGCCGGCAGATCCGCTGAAGCCCAAGAAGACGCCAAAGCACGCCGCCGCGGCGCGCAAGAAGAAGTAAGCAGCGTCCGCCGGTCAGGCAGCGCCGACCGGCGGCAAACCGGCAAGAGCCATGGCGATTTCTTCGTCCGGATACTCGTAGTTCTGGAGCTTCCCGGCGTTGTAGTCGATGTAGGCCTGCATGTCGAAATGCCCGTGGCCGCAAAGGTTGAACAGGATAGAGCGCGAGACGCCCTCTTGCTTGCACTTGAGAGCTTCGGCGAGCGCGCCCGCAACGGCGTGGTTGGCCTCCGGGGCAGGGACGATACCTTCGGCGCGGGCGAAGCCGACCCCGGCGGCGAAGGCGTCGAGTTGCTGGACGTTGGTGGCCTCAATGGCCCTGATGTCGAGCAAGTGGCTGACAAGCGGCGCCATGCCGTGGTAGCGCAGGCCGCCGGCGTGAATGCCGGGTGGAACGAAGGAACTGCCGAGGGTGTGCATCTTGACGAGTGGCGTCAGACGCGCTGTGTCGCCAAAGTCGTAGGCGAAGCGGCCGCGAGTGAGGCTTGGACAGGCGGCGGGCTCGACGGCGACGATGCGCGTGGACGCCTGGCCGCGGAGGTTACGGCCGATAAAGGGAAACGTGATGCCGGCGAAGTTCGACCCGCCACCGGTGCAGCCGACGAGGACATCGGGGTAGTCGCCGGCGGTTTCCATCTGCTCGAGCGTTTCGAGGCCGATCACCGTTTGATGGAGCAAAACGTGGTTGAGGACGCTGCCAAGCGCGTACTTGGTATTGGCGTCGCGCGCGGCGACTTCGACGGCCTCCGAAATGGCGATGCCGAGCGAACCGCGGGAATCGGGATGTTCGGCGAGAATGGAGCGGCCGGCCTCGGTTTCCGTGCTGGGGCTGGCCGTGACGGATGCGCCGAAGGTTTCCATGAGCGCGCGGCGGTAGGGTTTCTGATCGTAACTGACGCGGACCATAAACACCTTGCACTCGATCCCGAAAAAGGCGCACGCCATCGCGAGCGAAGAGCCCCATTGGCCGGCCCCGGTTTCAGTCGCCAGGCGCTTCGTGCCGGCTTCCTTGTTGTAAAAGGCCTGCGGGATAGCGGTGTTGGGTTTATGCGAGCCCGCCGGACTGACGCCTTCATATTTGTAATAGATGCGAGCCGGTGTGTCGAGCAGTTTTTCCCACCGCCGGGCGCGAAAAAGTGGCGTGGGGCGCCACTGCCGGTAGACGTCGCGGACCGGAGTGGGAATCTCGATTTCGCGCTCCTGGCTCACTTCCTGCAAGATAAGGCTCATGGGAAAAATCGGCGCCAGGTCGTCGGGGCCGATCGGTTGTAGAGTGCCGGGATGGAGCGGCGGGGAGGCCGGCTTAGGCAGGTCGGAAGCGATGTTGTACCAAGCCTTTGGGATGCGGCTTTCGTCGAGGAGGTATTTGACGGATTCCATAGTCAAAGGAGCATTCTATCTTCGTTGGGAGAACCGGTGCATGGTCGAAGATCGGACGGTAACCTTTCTCCGCCAGACTGGTAAGGAATTATGTGAACGATCCATCGGATAACCGCATGATGGACCGGGTTCGCGAGGGCGAACTGGGAGCGCTGGCCGAGTTGTTTGAGCGGCACCACCGCCCGCTATTCCGCTATTTCGTGCATCTGGGCGGCAGCAGGGAGACCAGCGAGGACCTGGTGCAAGAAGTGTTTGTCCGCATCTTGAGGTACCGGATGACGTTTCAACCGGGAGCGGACTTCGCGCCGTGGATGTACCAGATCGCGCGGAACACGCATACCGACGCAATGCGCAAGAGGAGGTTTGAGGTGATTCCGGGAGGAGCAAATCCGGTGATTGACGACGCACCGAGCGGCGACGCGCCAGCCGAGGAGCGGATCGGAAAGCGCCAGGAGACGGCCTTGCTGCGGCGGGCGCTGGACGCACTGCCGGACGACAAACGCGAGATTTTGGTGCTGAGCCGCTTTCAGAACCTGAAGTACGAGCAGATCGCGGCGCTGCTCGGTTGCGAGGTGAATACGGTGAAGGTACGAGTGTTTCGGGCGGTGCGGGCGCTGGGGCAGGAATACGAGCGGCTGGCGCAGCAGCGGGCGTACGGGGCGTGAGGATTTTGCGATGAATTGCGAACAAGCACAAGCGTATTTCGTGGACCTGTGGCGCGAGGCATTGGACGCGCCGGCGCGAGCGGAACTGGAGCGGCACCTGGCGGAGTGCGAAACCTGCCGGAGCGAGTGCGAAGAAGGGCGGCGGACGTGGCAAGCCCTCGGCGAACTGCGTGCGGAGGAACCGTCGGCAAAGCTGCGCGCGCGGTTCTATGGCGAGTTGCATGAAGCGGAACGGCAGCGGCGGCGGCGCGAGCGGGTGCACGGATGGATCGGAAATCCGTGGGTATCCGCGGCGGCGGCAGTGGTCCTGATTGCGGTGGGGATTGGCGTGGGGCGAATGACAGCCACGCGGGACGACAGCAAGGTGGCAAACCTGCAGCACGAGGTGGCCGACATGCGGCAATTGATGGCGCTGTCGCTTCTGGAGCAGCAGTCGGCAAGCGAGCGTTTGCGGGGCGTTTCCTACGCCAGCACGGTGCAAGAGCCGGACAGCGATGTGCGCGACGCGCTGCTACGGACGCTCAATTCGGACCCGAACGTGAACGTGCGGATGGCGGCTGTGGACGCGCTGCACCGGTTCGCGGGCTCGCCCGAGGTGCGGCAGGGGCTGGCGCGGGCGCTGGCGCGGGAGGAATCACCGTTGGTGCAGATCGCGATCCTTGACCAGTTGGTGGAGTTGCGGGAGCGTTCAGCGGTGTCGAGTGTAGATCATCTCCTCCGTGAGCCGCAGTTGAATCCGGAAGTACGGCAGAGAGCGGAATGGGCGGTAAGGAGATTGCAATGAAAACACGGAATTCGATTCTCTTCCTTTTTGCGGCGGCATTCGCTGCGGTAAGCGCTCAGGCGCAAAGCGGGCCGGAGCGGACGACCATTCCCCTGAGCGACCCGTCGCGGCCGGCGACAGTACAGGTGGAGCTTTTCAACGGGAACATAGAGGTGCAAGGCTACAGCGGGAAAGAGATCGCCGTCGAGGCGGACGGCGGGGGCTCGCTCCGGAACACGCATCCGCCCGAGCACGCCGACGGACTCCGGCGGATCGACTCGAATAGCTCGACCCTGAGCGTGGATCAGGCGGCGAACGTAGTGGCGATCAAGCCGGGTCCGTTCGGCAGCATCACCCGGCTCGCGCTGAAAGTGCCGTATTCGAGCATGATGAAGCTGAAAACCATGAACGGCGACATCACGGTGGATCAGATTTCCGGTGACGCCGAAGTCGAGTCCTACCACGGGACCGTGAAGTTGACTGGGATCTCTGGGGCGGCGCTGGTACATTCCATGAGCGGGAAGATCAACGCGGCGTTTGCGAGGGTACCTGAGACGAAGGCCGTGTCGCTGAGTTCGCTGAACGGAGATGTCGACGTCACGCTGCCCGTGAACGCGCGAGTGAACTTGAGGGCGAAAACCGACAATGGCGGCGTCTACACGGATTTCGATGTGAAGTTGCAGCCGGATTCAGGGATGAAAATCGAGACGCGGCACGGACACGGTCCGGGCGGATTCGAGCGCGCAACCGTGGGAACGATCAATGGCGGCGGCGCGGAGTTACAGCTTTCCACATTCAACGGGAACATTTATATCCGGAAGGCGAAGTGATAGCGGACGGCGGGCAGCGTATGGCTCGATTCGGGCATCCTGGAACACGGAGGGCTGGATGCGCTTTGTGGGGATCGACCTCGCTTGGGAGCGGGGAGCGAGCGGGCTCGCGCTGCTCGACTGGGATGGGACGTCGCTCAAGCTTCGTGAACTGGACTTGCTGGACGAGCCGAAGGAGATCTTGCGCTGGGTGGAACAACGCGCGGGCGAGAACGCGGTGGTGGCCATCGATGCGCCGACGGTAATTCCGAACAAAACGGGGATGCGCGAGGCGGATCGGCTCACCCACGAACGCTACGGGAAATACGACGCCGGCAGCTATCCGGCGAGCCGGGCGCGAACATACTGGAGACGCACCACGGGGTTTTCCAAGGCGCTCGAACGCGCCGGCTTCGCGCATGGCGACCGGATGGCGGCGCGGGCCAAGGGGCGATGGCAAATCGAAGTGTATCCGCATGCGGCAGCGGTCCAGCTTTTCGCTCTGCGCCGGATCTTGAAATACAAACGCGGAACCGCAGCCGGGCGGGCGGAGGCGCTGGGCGAGTTGCGGGCACTGCTGCTGCACCATTTGCCGCTGGCGATGCCGAGGCTGGCCCCACCGGAGTTGCCGGCAATTCCGGCGGGTGGACGCGCGCTGAAGCAGGTGGAAGACAAGCTCGATGCGCTGATCTGCGCTTATGTGGCGGCGTATTGGTGGTATTGGGGCCCTGCGCGGAACGACGTGCTCGGCGATGCCGCGCGCGGCTACATTGTCGTGCCGCACCGCAGGACCGCGGCGGTTCCGCTGGCAGACTTGCGCGAGAGCTATCTGCTAACCGGGCTGGACGAAACGGCGATGGCGGCGGACGCGATCGCGCAGTTTGAAGAATGGTTCGAGCAGGCTCGCGCCGCGGGACTGCCGGAGCCGAACGCGATGACGCTCGCCACCGCGACAGCCGCCGGCGAACCGAGCGCGAGGATGGTGCTGTTGAAGGGTCTCGATGACCGAGGCTTCGTCTTTTACACCAACTACGAGAGCCAGAAGGGGCGGGAACTGGCTGAGAACCCGCGTGCGGCGCTGGTCTTCTACTGGCCGGAACTCGAGCGGCAGGTCCGCGTTTCGGGGGCGGTCAGCCGCGTGAGCCGCGAAGCATCCGAAGCGTATTTTCGCAGCCGCCCGGAAGGGCACCGGCTTGGAGCCTGGGCCTCGAAACAGAGCGAGGTTGTGGAGGGCCGGGCGGCGCTCGAAGCCGCGCTGGAACAAGCACGGACGCGGTTTTCCGGAGGTGACATCCCGCTGCCGGAGAACTGGGGCGGATACCGTTTGGAAGCGGAGATGATCGAGTTCTGGCAGGGGAGGCAGGACCGGCTGCATGACCGGATCAGATATCGTGCCTCCGGCGGCGTCTGGCTGCGCGAACGGCTGTCGCCGTAGAGCGAATCACCAGGTCTGCTTGACGATTCCCTTCCCTTCGACGATCGTGAGAAGCCGGTCGATCGGGACGGCGCGGAACATTTCTTTCTTGCCCGTGGGCCAGCGAACTTCAAGGTCCACGGCGGTGAACGAGCCAAGGCCAAAGTGAAGCCGCGAGTCACTCGATGAGTAGAAACTGGATTGGCTGAGCACTTCGCGAGCCTGCATTTTGCCGCCGTAGTGCGCTGTGACTCTTGCGCCGACGGCGCCGCGATTGCTGGCGGTTCCGTGAAGTTTTACCTTCACCCAATGGCCTTTGCCGGTGACGTCGTTCCGGAGCAGCGAAGGCGGTTCGTTGAGGTTGATGATGAGAACGTCGACATCGCCGTCGTTATCGAAATCCCCGAAGGCCGCGCCGCGGCTGGCGTGGCGCGCCGCGATGCCCGGGCCGGCCTCCTCGATTAACTCCTCGAACTTGTCCTTCCCAAGGTTGTGAAACACGATCCGCGGCGTCTTGAAGGGATACGAGGCGAGTTGCTTTTCGACCTCCGGGTAGACGTTGCCGGTGACGAAGAAGAGGTCCGGTTTCCCGTCGTTGTCGAGGTCTTCGATTCCGGAGCCCCAGCCGATATAGCGGGTTTCAACGCCGAGGCCGGAGCTGTTCGTAAGATCCTCGAAGTTGCCCTTCCCGTCGTTGGCGTAGACGATGTTGGTGTCGTCGGCGAAATGAGTCTTGAAAACGTCGAGGTTGCCGTCGAGATTAAAGTCGCCGATCCCAAGGCCCATCCCGGCCTGCTCCATTCCGTCTTCATTCAGCGCAACGCCGCGCAACAGCCCTTCCTCGCGGAACGTGCCGTTGTGGTTGTTCATGAAGAGCAGGCTGGGAGTGGAGTCGCAAGCGACGTAGATATCGGGCCAGCCGTCGTTGTCAAAGTCAGCCGCCACCACCGTCATGCCGTACGACTTCATCTTGCGCGAGATGCCGGCCTTCTCGCTGACGTCGGTGTAAGTGCCGTCGCCGTTGTTGTGGTAGAGCGAATGGTAGCCCATCGGCAGCCCGCGTGGGCCGCAGTTGACCGGAACGCCTTTCCAGGTGCAGTTCAGGTTCTCACCAGGCTTGGGGGCTTCGGCGAAATCGAACTGGACGTAGTTGGACACGAAGAGATCGAGGTGGCCGTCGCGGTCGTAATCGACGAAGGAGCAGCCGGCGCCCCACCGGGGATGCGCACCGCTCTCGACCAGCCCGGCCTCACGGGTGACATCGGTGAACGTGCCGTCACCGTTGTTGCGATAGAGGACGTTTTGCCCGAAGTAAGTGACGAATAAGTCGTCGTAGCCGTCGTTGTTATAGTCCCCGACGCAGACCGAGGAGGCCCAACCGACGCGGTGCAGGCCGGCCTTTTCCGTCACATCGGTGAACGTGCCGTCCCGGTTGTTCTTATAAAGACGGTTCGTGGCGTAGGCGGGCACGTTCGCGGTGCGTGTGCCGCAGAGGAGGAAAATGTCGAGCCAGCCGTCGTTGTCGTAATCGAGGAAGGCGCAGCCGCAGCCGATGGTTTCGACGATATAGTCCTTGTGGTCGACCGCGCCGTAAACATTAGGGACGGTGAGGCCAGCCTTGGCGGCGACGTCCGTGAGACGCGCCAGGAACGGGATACCCGAAGGCTTGCCGCGGGGCATCGGCTTGACGCCGCGCGAGGCAACTCCCTGGGCACGCAGATCCACTGCCGCCGCGGAGGCGAGCGCCAACCACTTCCGGCGGGAAACGCGCATCAGACTTCCGGGAAAAACTCAAAAAAGGCATCGAGAGACTGCTCGAGCTGGGAGCGGATTTCCTGTTCGTTCTCGCCTTCGAGCAGATGCATGGCGACGTGCGCCTGGTTGCCGTTGGCCAGTTCCACGGAAGCGTTCCCTACACTCGCGATTTCGCCCGCCGGAAGCAAGCGTAAGCCATAAACGAGCGCCAATTTCGCCATAGCTTGATTGTAGCGGCAGCCGCGCTCACCGCTGCCACGACATCAACTGGCCAAGGAGCCACCCGGTGTCCTTGTCGGCATGGCAGACGAGGCAGGCGTTGGGGCTGTCTTTTGCACCGTACCGGGCCGTCGCCTGGGCATCGGGAATATCGTCGATCTGATGCGAGGCGGCAGGAATCATAAGCCCGTTCATGATGGGCGGCATGTGACAGGCCGTGCAACGGCTCCCTCGGGAGGAAGCGGCGTGGTGCGTGTGAGCGGTGAGCCGCGCCGCGATTTCACCGTGGCACTGTAAGCACATCCGGTCAGGATCCTTGCGGAACTTCAACGAGACCGGATTCTCCGCCGCGTCTTTCGCGTGCGGATCGTGGCAGCTTGCGCACTGCGCGCCGCCGCGGCGGAAACAGGCCGACCGCAAGAAGGCTTCGCCGATGTAGGTCGTTTCGCGGAAGCGCCCGTCGCGGTAGAGCGGGCGATTGCCAAGTTCAATGTAGGGCTGGCTGAGAAGCAGATCGAAGTACGGGGCCTTGTGCGTGTAATTCATCTCGCCGCCGCGGGCGAGCACCCGCAACGCCGACTGGCGGTGGCACTGCCCGCAGATGAGCGTGCCTTCGAGGTTGTCGATCTTCGAGAACCGGAACGGCGGAACCCGCGCGTCCGCTTCCGCCGCCTGTCCGGCGCGCATGGCGGCGACATGCTCGGCGGAAGGCCCGTGGCACATTTCGCAGTTAACGCCAGGTTCTCGGTATGCGCCCTGTTCGAAGGTTTGGTCGTCGAGGCGGGCGAGGCGGAGTTGGCTGGTGTGGCACACCGCGCAGTTTCGCTGATAGCTGAAAGCGGGCGATAGCTGGGGGAAGTGTGCGACGTTGTCGCGCTCGGTTCCCGGCAGGTCAATCAGCGACCAGTAATTCACCCACCGCTTGTGCACGGCGTTGTACTGGATCGGGAACACGAACAGTCGGCCGTCCGACAACTCCGTGGCGTAGGCCTGCTGCCACTTGGAGCCGATCGTGAAGCGGACGGGATAGCGTTTCCATTCGCCGTTGCCTCGGTCAAACTCGAAATAGGGTTGCATACCGCCGCCGAAACGGGCGACAACGCGGCCCGTGGAGTCCCGGAATTCGCCTTGCGTGAAGTCGGTGAGCAGGCGCGAGTCGTGAATCGGGCTCAGCATGCGGGACATCCCCGTGTTGCGCCAGGCTTCGTAGATCGCGGCATGGCACGGCTTACACGCTTCCGAACCCGCGAAGTTCAGCGGAGGGCCGGCAGAAACTTGTTCGGCGGGAGGCGCGCCGCCGGTCCGTGTCAGGATGAGGCGTGCGGCCGCGTCAAGCGTAGCGCGGGCGGATTCCCAATCGGCCGGCTTTTCCGAGGTCGGGCCTGCGATCACACGGAGCCACAGAAGCGCGTCGCCGGCATCCTGGCGGGCTTGCTTCGTTTGGTGAAGGCCGGCCTCGACATTGGCCATGGCAACCAGGAGTGCGGGATTCTCCGGAACAATCCGCAGCGAGCGGCGGCCTTCGGTCAGCGCGTCGCCATAGTCGCCTAGGTCAAGGCTGGCGGCGGCGGCGAACTGATAGACGGTCGCCAGAAGCCAGGAGCGGGAGTAACGATTGATGAATTCGCCCGCAAGCTGTCGGCGGCGACGGGGATCCCGTTCAGCCGAAAGTCGGTCGAAGGCTTGCCGCTCGGCGTCGCTATCGGCGCGGCTCGAAAGCGGACCGGCGAGGTTGCGCTCGAAGCCCCCGCTGTCGATCTGCTGCGCGGCAGCAAGACCGAGGCTAAGGAGCAAGATGAAGATCGGGCGGAAACGCATGCGGCTCTCTCAGCCTCCGTTCGCCTTCTTGAGCAGGCCGCGCATGAAGTCGTCTTCAGGAAAATCGTCCACATAAGAGACGAGGGCGGCGTGGGCTTTGGGGTAGTCTTTGACCTGGATATAGGAAAGGATCAGGCGCTTGCGAACGAGCTTGGAATAAGGGAAAGCGGAAACCGCGCGTTCCAGCACAGTTACTTCATCGGCTGTCCGGCCGGCGCGCAGGTAGGCGTCGGCTAAATCGAGGTACGTGGCCTGTCGCGGCACGGCGGGTGGGTGCAGGGCGCGCTCGAGCAGAGGAGTCGGGTCGCCCTGGCCGGTAGCGAGCGCCTTGCGCCCGAGCGCGGCGAGAACGAGCGGATCGTTCGGCAGCGCGCGAGCAGCCTGGTCGAGTAAGTCCAGATAAGCCGCCTGTAACTCGGGCGAAGAAGGCATCAGTTCCCCGCATAGCTCCAGGCGCGTGATAAGTGGAATCTCCGGTTCTCCCGGGACGGCGTTGAGTAACTCAACACCGGGAAGACCGGCTGGCGAAGGTCCAAGCGAGGGAGCGCCGACAGGTTCGTCCGAACGGGCGCGGATGGTATGGTCCGTCAAGGCGGAGTGAGAAATGCGTCCGGTTGGCTGCTGCGGCATGTGGCAGGCGATGCAGTTGTCCTCGGTTTCACTATGGCGGCGGGCCGTGAGCGTGAGTTTACAGCTCGTCTCCTTGTGGCAGCTCAGACATCGCGTGCGATAGTACGCGGCCGCTTCGGCAGCGGTCGGCTGGACGTGGGGATCGTGGCAGGTGATGCAGCGGAGCCTGCCGGAGGTGGCGCGAAAGCAGCGGCTGGACTCCATCGCGGCGTGATGCTCCAGCAGGACCCCACCCCGGTCCGAGACGAGACGCGCGAAAGCAACCGTGCGGATTAACGGAGTGCCTGGCCGGACATCGGCGTAGTCGCGGCCTGGCAAGAGCACGCGCACGCCGCCGCCCTGATGGCACAGCATGCAGATATTGTCGGCCAGGCGAGGAGCCAGACGCGAAGGGTTGACGATCGTGCGGTCCGGAAGCGCCGCGCGGCCGCGTTGGCGCGCAGCCACGTGCAGTGAACCGGGGCCGTGGCAGTTTTCGCAGCCGACGGCGGCCTCGGCAAAAGGCGGGTCGAGATACTGGCCGTCGGCGCCTCCTGCCACGGGGCGGGAACGGCCAGTGTGGCAGACCATGCAGCTTGCATAGGCCGGGCGGCTGAAGCCCTCGTCCGCTTGTTCGTAGCCGGGCGAAAGATCCCACGACCCGGTCTTCGCGTACCAGGACAGTGGGGCTTCGAAAAGAAAGCCCTTGCGGTGAATCAGGAACGTCACGCCGTTTTCCCCGGAGCCGACCGCGTATTCGAGTTTCGCTTCGCTCTCGAAGATCTGCCGGCCGGTTTCGTCGAACCCGGTTTCCGATTGATAAATGGCGCCGTCGCGCGCAACGACGCGGTACTGGCGATGGAAAGCGTCACTCGATACCGTGGCGGGCGTCGGGAATGCGCCAGGGTCGATGTTCGTTACCGAGCGCCCCATGGCCGTGCGGGAGTAGCGCCGGTAGATGTCCATATGGCAGGCGGCGCAAACGCGCGAACCAACGTAGGTGGCCGCGGGCGGCGCCGCCCTCAGGGAAGCCAGCGCGATAAGCGCCAGCAGAGCGACATGTGCCTGCCGCACTAATCCCGAACAATCTGCCAGGGCTCGGGCGAAAGCCGCACGCCGAGGGCGTAACTGCCCGTCAGCGGCTCGCGCGAACTTACTTCGAGGTTGCGTCCGTTCTGCTTCCATTCACAATCCGTTGACGATCCCAGCACGCGCACCGTCGTTTCCGGCTGGGCGATCACGTCGGGAATCGTGAACGTGTTCGACGACGGCCGGTTGAACAGGAACGCATATACCGCGCCGGCCTTGCGCGTGAAGCGGACCTCCGGCGCGCCTGGCTCGGAAGCCGTAGACCGAACCCACGGCTTGGTGTCGTGGATGCCCTCCCCATTGACCGCCATCCAGTCCGAGAGTTTGTTCAACCGGTCGAGCTGAATCTCGGAGATGGTTCCGTCGTGCTTGGGTCCGATGTTGAGGAGTAAGTTTCCGTTCTTGCTGACGATGTCGACTAACAGCTCGATCAATTTGTCCGGAGCGATCACCTGTTCGGGGCCTTCGATGCGGTTGTAGCCGAAACTGAAACCCAGCCCGCGGCAGGCTTCCCATTTCTTTTCGGTGATCTTGTCGTACTTGGCGTATTCGGGCGTGGTGAAGTCCGCAAACTCGACACCGAAGCGATTGTCGATCACGCCGTCGGGAACGGTGTTGTAGTAGTGGGAGAAGATTTCGGGGATGCGGCCCAGCTTCGGATAGCTGATGTCGTTCCAGAGCACGGCGGGTTGATAGCGGTCGATCAACTCGTTCCAGTGGGCATCGGCGTAGCGGGCGTATTCGGCCGACTGCGGGACACGCGCCATCAGGTCCGGCCCGGTGCGGATCGGTTCGGTGGTAAAGGTCCAGTCGAGGCCGCCGGAGTAATAGAGCCCCATTTTCATGCCGGTCGAGCGGACGGCTGCCGTGAGGTCGCCCGCGATGTCGCGTTTGGCGGTAATGGCCGCCGTCGGGCGCTTCGGGTTGGCCACTTTGCTCGGAAAGAGGCGGAAACCGTCGTGGTGCTTCGTAGTCAGCACGGCGTAACGGGCGCCAGTGCGGTGGAAGAGCTTGGCCCAGTCGTCGGGGTTCCATTTGGCGGAGCCTTCGTTGAAAGCGGTGGCGAACTGATAATAGTCGAAGTTCTTGCCGTATGTCTTGATGTGGTGTTCGTAGGTGGGTGAGCCAACGATGCGGAGCGAGTTGAGATACCACTCGGCATAGGGATTGCGCGTGAACCACTCGTCGCGCGGGATCGTCCCGAACTCGCCGGTGGTCGGCGCCCAGGCTGGCACCGAATATAGCCCCCAGTGGATGAAGATGCCGAGTTTGGCGCCGCTGTACCAGTCGGGCACCCGATGGCGATCGATGGAGGACCAGTCGGCACGGTAGTGGCTCGGGGCGTGGCCGAATTCCTGAGCGTTCAGAATCGGCACGGCGAACGGCGCCGCCGCAAGCGTCTTGTGAAATTGTCGTCTGTTCATGTCAGTTCCTTTTCGTTCGCGAAACCTGTCAGGCGGCGCGGAGCGCGATCACGGTGACGGCGGCATCCGGCGCGGCGGCGGGCAGTTTGAGCGTCAGGTTATCCTTGTCGCGCTCGAACGTGACTGGCTCGCCGGTCGCCAGAAACTCGGCCGAGCGAATCTCGGGCAGCGCGGCCGCGGGCAGCACTGCTTGCGTCCCCGGCCAGTCGAAAATATGCACGTAGACGTCGCCGTTCTTAGTGGTCGTGCGCGCAAATCTCACGTTCTGGATGGGACCGTACTCGGAGCCGTAAATGGACTCGGAATTTCGATCCATCCAGTGCCCGATCGCGTGAAGCCGGTCCTGAAACTCGGGCTGGATGGTCCCATCCGGTTCGGGACCGACGTTGAGCAGGAAGTTGCCGCCGCGGCTGGCGATCTCGACTAAGTCGCGAATCAGCGCGGTAGAGGACTTGAAGCGCAGGTCGTTCTTGTTGTATGCCCACGTTCCGTTGATCGTCATGCACGTTTCCCAGAGGCGGAAGTCTGCGGCGCTGGGCACACCTCCGGCGAGTCCGGAAGCCTCCTTCGGATCAATCCCTGAGATGCGTACGCCCTTTGTGGGAATCGCTTTGGGGATGAACTGTTCGGGCGTTTCGAAATCGGCCGGGACACCGATGCGATTGTTCACCAGCGTGGCGGGTTGCAGTTCGTGGATGAGCTTCAGGAACCGCCGGCCGTCGTATTTTTCCTGATTGTTGAGGCCGTCAAACCAGATGAGAGCAACCGGACCGTATCGTGTGAGTAACTCGGTAAGCTGCAGCTCCATGTAGTCCAGATACAACGGCCATTCGGGGCGCTCGGGCTGGCCCCGCCAGTTTTCGCTCACGGGCTTGGACGTGTCGCGGTAGGCCGGGTGGTGCATGTCGGGCGGCGAGTAATAAAAGCCTAACCGCATCCCTTCCTTGTGGCAGGCATCGGCCAACTGCGCGACGATGTCCTTGCCGTAAGGAGTGTTCGTGATCTTGTACGTCGTATAGCGCGAGTCGAACATACAGAAGCCGTCGTGATGCTTGGTGGTGAACACCATGTATCGCTGGCCCGCCGACCGCGCCAGGCGCACGAAGGCGTAAGGATCGAACTTCGCCGGGTTGAATGTCTTGGCGAGTGCGACATACTCGGCCTCGGTGATGCCGCCGGGCTTGGGGCGCATGATCGGCCACGAGGCCTCCACGCTGGCCTGCGAATACGGGCCCCAGTGAATGAACATGCCGAACTTCGCTTCGCGGTACCAGGCGGTCCGGTCTTCCAGGGATTGGGCGCGTACGGCGCCGAGGGCTGCGGCGGCGCAGACGGTTTTCATCAGGTCGCGGCGGGTACAACGAAGAGGGTTCATGCGTGCTCCTTCAACAGATCCGTGGAGCAACCCGGCTCCTGCGGCGTGCGGTAGACGCCATCGGAGACCTGCGCCGGGTGCTCAAAATATTCCCGCAGATGAGGAATGTACTCAAGAAACATAGCCTCGTGGCCGAGTGCGATGTGATTGAACAAAACAAGGTGCTGATGAATCTGCCCCATGTCCCCGACGTGCGGGACCACGGGAAGACCGGCTTTGCGGGCCAGCAGGCTGACGGTGAGAAATTCGCCGATGCCCGCCAGGCGCGTGCAGTCGGGCTGGACGAAATGCACCGCCTTCCGGTACAGAAAATTCTTGAACATCACCCGGTTCGGCACGTGTTCTCCCAACGCGATGCGCAGCGGCGCGATATGCGCAGCCAGGGTGACATGGGCTTCGATGTCGTCGGGATGCGTCGGCTCTTCGATCCAGTACGGGTTGACACTGCGAAGCGAGTCGCAGATCCGTTCGGCTTCAGGCAGAGTCCACTGCTGGTTGGCGTCGAGCATCAGCAGAGCGTCGCCTCCGATGATCTGGCGAAGCAAACCGGCGCGGCGGAGGTCGCGCTGCGGGTCCCGCGAGCCGACTTTCAACTTTACCGCGCGGAATCCGCGTTCGCGTGCGCCGGCCGCCGCGGCGGCGATCTTCTCATCGGCATAGTCGAACCAGCCAACGCTGGTGTCGTAGCCGGGGTAGCCGCGCGTGAGAATGCCTTCGCGGTTCCCACGCGTCGCCAGATGGCCGGCAAGGAGACCTTCGGCCTCTTCGTGGGTAAGCGTATCTTCGAGATAACTCAGGTCGAGCAGGCCGGCCACTTCACGCGGCGTGAGCGAGAGCAAAAGTCGCCACAGCGGCACGCCGCGGGACTTGGCCCAGAGGTCGAAGCAGGCGTTCGAAACTGAAGCCAGCGCCAGGTGAACCGCGCCTTTGTGCGGGCCCAGCCACCGCATCTCGGCGTCGTCGGCCAGTTCGCGGGTGAAGGCGCCGAAGCCGGACATGAGGTCTTCGATCTCGCACCCTTCGATTCTCCCGGCCAGCAACCGGATGCACTCGCAGACAATCGGGTTGCCTCGGCCAAGCGTCAGCGCGATGCCGGTTCCGGCGATGCCGCAGTCCGTGCTGAGTCGCGTCACCGCGAACGCGTATTCGCTGATGCGGTGAACGGCGTCGGTACCGGCGCCTTGCGGCAGAAGGAAGCGCCGGTCCTGTGCTTCGGCCCGCAGGATAACAGTGGAACTCATACGCGGTAGCCCAACTCCGCTCCGCCGCTGACCGGGAGAATGCAGCCGGTGAGGAAGCGGGCGTCATCGGAGAGAAGGAACACGGCGGCGGAGGCGATTTCGTCGCCTTTCGGGCAGTAGCCAAGCGCATGGATGCGGCCGAGGAGTTCGCGCGTGGCGGGCGGGTCGGGCTGCGAATCGCACCAGCTTTCCAGCATCGGCGTCATGACGGCGGCCGGGCAGATGGCGTTCACGCGGATGCCGTCGGCGGCGTAGTCGAGCGCCAGGGATTTCGTAAGCGTGATCATGCCTCCCTTGGTGGCTGTGTAAGCGGCGTGGCGGGACTGACCGATGAGTCCGACCATGCTGGCCGTATTGAGAATCGTTCCGCGCGTGCGCCGTAGCGCGGGCAGAAAGGCGCGGACGGTGAGAAATACGCTCTTCAGATTAATCGCCATCAATGCGTCCCACTCCTCCTCGCTGGTCTCGTCGAGCGGCTTGGAAGGACCCGCAATGCCGGCGTTGTTGTGCAGCGCGTGGATGTCGCCGAAGCGCGCAAGAGCTTCCGAGGCCGCCCGCTCGACAGAGGCCGCGCGGGACACGTCGCATTCAATCGCCAGCGCCGAAGCGCCGATTTCCGAGGCGGCGTCGCGCGCTCCGGCCAGATCCACGTCGGCCAAGACAACGGAAGCGCCTTCCCGGGCGTAGGCAAGCGCGCAAGATCGGCCGATGCCGTTGGCCGCGCCCGTCACGAATACGGTCTTGCCCGTTAGTCGCATGAGCCTTCCTTGGCCGGCTTGGCCGCTGCAGCGCTCAGATGGCGATAGGCGCGATGAAGTTCGGAGAAACGGGTTTGCATGAGAGCGAGAGCCTCGCGGATCGTCATTTCACTCGTGATGGCGGCCTGTACGCCGTGCCAGAGCACCTCCTCGACCGCCGGATAGTACGGGATCGCCGGAGGCACGAGGAGATCGGATTTGAGCACTTCCCCAATCAGCTTCCAGCGCCCGGACTCGGCCGGGTCGGCGGCGGCCGCTTCTTTGCGGGACGCGGTGCGCGTGGGAATGGCGCCCTGCGCGGCTTCGAGCAACTGCTGCTCGGGCGCCGTGAGAAAGCGAAGCAGTTCGACGGCGGCGGGCTTGCGGATGCCTGTTGGCGTGAGCGCGAACGTGTGGCAGCCCGAGTAGGCGCGTCGTCCTTCGGGTCCGGCGGGCATACGGGCGAGGGCAAAGCGCTTTTTCACTTTCGAATCGCGCCCCTTCCGGTAACTGGAATAATACGCCGGCCAGTCGCACACCATGGCGGCCGAACCTTCGAGGAAACAGCGATGGACTTCCGCATAGTGCCAACCGGTGAGTTCCGGAGGCGAAGCGTGCCGGTAAAGATCGCGTAAGGTTTCAAGCGCCCAGCGCGCGCCCGGTTGATTGACGTCCGGCGCCTGACCGGCCGCAAAGATTTTCGCGCCGGCCATCTCGGCGAGTTCGTAGAAAATGCCGAACAGACCCGAATCGCGGCCGCAAAAAACGAAGCCAAACTTGCCGCCCGTGGTAAGCCGGCGAGCGGTACCGCGAAGCTCATCCCAGGTTTCGGGCGGGGCGTCCATCAAATCGGTCCGGTAGTGGAGCAGCTTGAAGTCGACCGTGCGCGGCAGGCCGTACAAGCGGCCGTCTACGCGAGCCAGCTCGAGCAAAGGTTTGGCGAAACCGGCGAGATCGAGAGCGTGCGCATAAGCATCGAGCGGCGCAAGCAGGCGAAGTTGAGCTGGCGCGTACTTGGTGTGCGTGCTGATCAGATCGTAGGGCGCCGCCGGCAGGGTGTCGTAGTGAGCGTTAAGCTCCGGGTGAGGCGCGCGGAAGGCGGCGCGAACACGGACGCCGGATTCCCGCTCGAACCGGGGAATCGAGCGGTTGAGCCGGTCGTACATCGGTCCGGCGATGAGAGCGACGCGCAGGGTCTCTACGGCCATCGTCAGTCAGCACCTTTATCGGGTCCGGGAGCCGTGGGTTCGTTACTCCAGACGCGATAAGCCGCCGCGGCGAAGCGGTTCACCGCGTGCTCAACGTATTTGGCGGCGAGCGGCGGATTCCCTTCCCGGATCAGTTCGAGCATCCGGTGATGTTTGCCAAGATCCTTTGCCCAGGGTCCGGGTCCTTGGCCGCTCTTGATCACCCGAAGCAGCGTAAACGCAAACAGCGGGGCAAGCAGCCGGGTGGTCATCTCGACCAGCACCGGATTGCCCGAAGCCTCCGCAAGCGCCGTATGGAAGCGAAAGTCGTTTTCGATCAGAGCGCGCATGTCGCCGCTTTCGGCGGCCTGCTCCATGGCATTGAGCGCTTGGGCAACGGCGGACAGATCGGCTCCGGTCGCGGCCGCACGCTGCGCGGCGAGCGCCTCAAGCGCCCCTCGGACCTCGTAGACATGAGCGACGGCTGCCTCCGAATAGTCGACAACCCGTGCGCTGCGTCCGGAATCTTTCACCAAAAATCCATCGGAGATGAGAAGGTTAATCGCTTCCCGGACTGAGGCTTGCGCGGCTCCAAACTCGCGTGCCCAAAAACCCTCGATCACGCGCTGCCCGGGCGCAAGCCGGCCGTCCATGATCGCCTCTTTTAGCCGCGAGGCGAGGTTCTCCTTGAGCAGGGCGGGGCTCGTAGACTGGACTGAGTCTTCGATCATGAGCGCTTAAAGCTGCTTATAGCACCAGTCGATAACGAAAACAATCCACTAGTAGAAAAAAATAAGCGCTTGACAGATTCCACTAGTCGAAATATAGTAGACAAAACTTCGTCTGCTCAGGAGAACCGAGATGTTTCCTGCTTTTCGTCTGCTTCCCGGCCGCCGGGTCACCTTCAGCGGCGCCTCCCTAGTAGCCGCCTTCTTGATCGGGATCATGGCGTTAACGGTACCGAGCTTCGCTCAGTTGTCGACCGCCTCGATCACTGGCGTGGTCAGAGACCCTTCGGGCAGCCCAATCCCGAACGCCAAGATCGTCGTCACCAACACGGATACGGGCGTCCAGCACCCGAGCCAATCGAACAACGTCGGCAACTACCTGGTGCTCAGCCTCACCCCGGGCCATTACAGCCTGCGCGTCACCGCCGATGGCTTCCAGACGGCGGAAATCCCCAGCGTCACGCTCGAAGTCAACCAGACCGCCACGCTCGACGTAACGATGAAAGTCGGCTCCCTGCAGCAGACGATGACCGTAGAAGCAGCCGGCGAGTTGGTGCAGGCCTCAACCGCTGAGTTGGGCGGCGTCGTAGCCGAAAAGCAGGTCGTTGACCTTCCCCTGAACGGCCGCAACTTCACGCAGCTTTTGTCACTGACGCCGGGCGTGTCGCCCGTGAACGTCAGCCAGAACTCCGGCGGATTCGGCAACGTGTTCTCCGGGCAGCAGTTCGAGTTTCCCTCCATCAACGGACAGACGAATCGAAGCAACTTCTTCCTCACCGACGGCCTGATCAACCAGGGCGCGTTTTCAAGCATTTACGCGGTGCCGCCGATCATCGACTCGATCCAGGAGTTCAAGGTGAACTCGCACGCCGACCAGGCCGAATTCGGCGGCGTCACCGGCGGCGTCATCAACGTCGCGACGAAGTCCGGAACGAACGACCTGCACGGCACGGCGTGGGAATTCTTGCGCAACTCCGCCGTTAACGCCCGGAATCCTTTCCAAACCAGCGTCACGCCCTTCCGGCAGAACCAGTTCGGCGGCTCGCTCGGCGGTCCCGTGATGCTTCCGAAGCTCTGGAACGGCCGGAAGATGAAGACATTCTTCTTCGGCGCCTATGAAGGAATCCGGTTCTCCCAGGCGGCCAATAGCTACCTGCACCTTCCCACCGACGCGGAGTTGGCCGGCAACCTGACCGGTGAAGCACAGGCCTACAATCCGTTCACCACCCGCGTAGATCCGAACCATCCCGGCGGCTTCATCCGGGATCCGTTCCCCGGCAACCAGATTCCGGCAAGCCTGATCAACACGTCGCTGGTGGACTTCGCCAAGAAGATCCGGCCGGCGCTGTTTAACACCGGAGTCGGCAACAACAACGCGGAAGACAACACACCCTTTATCCAGACACAGAACGAATTCGACACCCGCGTCGACCAGACGATCGGCGACAAGGATTTCGTCTGGTTCCGTTACAGCGGTTTGTACTACGACACGTCGTCTTCCGGCGGAATCCCCACCTACACGAACCACGTCACCAACAACCCGGCCCAGAACTACGGCATCAGTTGGGTGCATACCTTCAGCCCAACTCTCGTCCTGCAGGCGCAGTACGGCCGCACCCACCAGGAAACGAACAGCTCGACGGTTTACAACGGCATCTCCGCTTCGCAGATCTCGTCTCTCGGCTTCTCGCCCAACTTCGCCGGGAACTTCATTGGCGGCTTCAGCCTGCTGCCCGGCATTGGCATCTCTGGCTATAGCAGCCCGATTCCGGGTAGCGGCCAGTCCTTTAACCCCAACGAGACGAACATCCATGAGTGGAAGGCGAACGTTTCGAAGATCATTGGCAACCACACGCTTCGATGGGGCGGCGAATTAGACAGCAGCACGTTCGAGTCGCTTTATGCGAACGCCAACTCCGGCTTCGCGTATCAGCAGACCGACAACCCCGCCGACCCTTCGATCGATCCCGGCAACGCCATGGCCTCGTTCCTGCTCAACGTGGTCGACAACGCCGGCCGCCGGAACGTGCACGAGACGACTCGCTGGGGCGGCGTAATGGGGTACTACTTCCAGGACTCCTGGAAAGCGAGTTCGCGCCTGACCATCAACTTGGGCGTCCGCTACGACCGCACATTTGTCCCGCCCTACGGCCTGCCCTCCACGGTCGGGCAAAACGGCGGTATCGAGACAGGAGACCTCAACCTCAACAACGGCACCTACATCGTGCAGCAGGTCCCGCCGCCGTGCTCGGTGCGGGGCCATGCGCCTTGCATCCCCGGTGACGGAACGCTCCCGGCGAACGTCGTCGCCGCCGCGGATCACAAAATCATTCAGGATACGACCAACAACTGGGCGCCTCGCGTCGGCGTGGCGTACCGCCTGACTGACACGACGGTCATCCGCTCCGGATTCGGAATTTTCTACGACAACTGGGCGGCCGTCAACCAGATCTCGCAGAACTATGAAGGCGCATGGCCGGATCTCGGTCAGCAGCTTGGGAACAACCTGAACGTGCCGACGGCGGCCAGTCCGCTTCCAACCGTGACCGGTTTCAACCCCTTCGCCGCCGGCGCCGGCCTGTTCCCCGCTGCCACGCCGTTCAATCAGGTGCAGTGGTTCATGGACCCCTACATCAAGAACCCCTACTCGATGCAGTGGAACTTCGGCATCGCGAAAGAGTTGAACAGCACCACGACGGTCACGGTCGATTACGTCGGCTCGGGCGACCGGCGCACCGACGTCGGCGGCTACAACAACGTGGCCCTCACGCCTGGCCCCGGCAATCCGACCCTGCGCCAGCCCTATCCGTATATCCACCCGACCTTTTATGACAAGAGCATCGGGCGGGCGGATTACGAAGCGCTGCAGTTCCTGCTCACGAAGCGCTTCTCGCACGGTCTGACCTACCAGATCTCCTACACGTGGTCGAAGGCGATCGACATCGGCTCGGACGGCTGGTTCGGCGTCGAAGGGCAGGCGGTTCAGAATCCTTACGATCTCAACGCCAACCGCAGCGTCGCCGGCTTCGACGTGCCGCAACTGCTGAGCGTGAACATCACGTATGACCTGCCGTTCGGCACCGGTAAGGAGTTCGCCACCGGAAACTGGTTTGTGGATCACGTGATCGGCGGCTGGCAGGTGAACATGATCACAACAGCGCGCTCAGGGGTTCCGTTCAACCTGTCGGTGCCGGGCGACATCGCCAATACCGGCGATACCGGCTATCTTCGGCCGAACCTGGTCGGCAACGCGACGCTTTCGAATCCGACCGCAAAGGAATACTTCAATACGGCGGCCTTCGCCGTCCCGGCGCAATACACGTTCGGAAACCTCGGGCGATTTGCGCTCCGCGGCTCGGCGTTCTGGGATATCGATTCGTCCTTGTTCCGGGACTTCACCTTCCTGGAGAACAAGACGCTCGAGTTCCGGTTCGAAAGCTTCAACACGCCGAACACGAAGATCCTGGGCAATCCGAATGGCAACATTCTCGACCCCAACTTCGGCGTCGTCACCGGAACGGCGAACGCGGCGCGATCCTTGCAGTTCGCCGCCAAGATCATCTTCTAACCCCGGGGAGTTGTGCGATCCTGCGGTCAGTGGTTTCTTCGCGGTCAGTAATTCTCTCGCTCGTCGGGGCGGCGTTCTGGCAAACAGGCGCCGCCTTGGCGCAGCAGTCCCCTTCCTGCAGTCCTCCCCCTGAACTGCATTTCCCGGCCGATGGCAGCAAGTCCGAACCCGCGGAAAACGCCCTTGGCGCCTGGTTTGCCCAGCACGGGCGAAAGCGGTGCGCGATCACGGCCTTTGAATCCGCGCTCCGGCTCAACCCTTCCTCGCAGGAAGCCCGCTACAACCTCGGCCTGGCGCTGTCCGACGCGGGCGAAACAGCCAAAGCGATCGGCGCACTCCAGCCTCTGGTCAAACAGGCGCCAAGTTTCGCACCGGGCCGTATCGCCCTCGGCATGGCGCTGCGCGATGCCGGCGACTTGGCTGGGTCGGAAGAGCAGCTACGAGCCGCAACGGCGGCGGACCCCAAATCCGCGCCGGCTCTCGCGCAATTGGGCGAAACGCTGGCCTTCGAGAAACGTTACGTGGCCGCGGCTGATTCGCTGCGCCAAGCGTTGGCCCTTACCCCCGACGACCCGGTTTACCAGTCCTGGCTCGCGGAGGCGCTCTATACCAACGGCGACAAGGACAAGGCCATCGCCGTTCTCGAGGACGCGGTAAAACGCCGGTCCGCCTCAGCCGTCGCCCAGTCGAATCTCGGAACCTTGCTCGGCCGCGAGAAGCGGTACGAAGAAGCGATCACGCATTTCCGCGAGGCGCTTCGGCTCGATCCCTCGCTCGATACGGTCCGGCTGTCGCTCGCCAAAGCCGAGATCGGGCTCGAACGTCAGTCCGATGCCCTTCCCGTTCTAAACGAGGAACTGGCGCGGCATCCTAACGAAGCCGAAGCGCACGCCTTGCGCGGCTTGGTCTACCGCGGGCTGGGCGAGTACGAAAAAGCTGCGGCGGACTTAAAAGTCGCCGTCGCCGCGAACCCAACCTCCTATCAGGCGCAGTACAACTATGGCTTCGTTTTGGCGCGGCTAGGCCAGTATGCCGAGGCGCGCCGGCACCTGGAAAAAGCCGGGCAGCTTGACCCACGCTCGGAGGAGGTCCGGTTCCAGCTTGCCTCGGTGTTGCGGAAGCTGAACCAGCCGGAGCAGGCGCGCAAAGTGCTTGCCGAGTTCGAGCAGCAAAAGCGGCAGGAGCAGGAGAACAACATCGCCAGCGCGACGGCGAGCAAGGCTAACCAGACGCTGCTCGAAGGCGACCCGCAAGCTGCGGTCTCCGGGTATCGCGAAGCACTGAAGCTCGACCCCAACAACGCCAAGACGTATTACAACCTGGCGCTGGCGCAGGACCGGCTCGGCGACAAGACGGCCGAAAAAGCGTCGCTTGAAAAAGCCGTGGAACTCGACCCGAAATTCTCGACGGCCCGGAATCAGCTCGGATATCTGGAACTGCTCTCGGGCAACCTGGCCGCGGCCGAGAAGCAGTTTCAGGCCGCGCTCGCCTCCAACCCGCAGTGTTCGGAATGTCAGAACAACCTGGGCGTCCTCTACGGCGAACAGGGCGACAGCGGACGCGCCGCGCAGTTGTTCGAACAGGCGGTCGAGAACAACCCGAAGTACACGCAGGCGCGGGTGAATCTGGCTCTCATCCTGGCCGGCCGGGGGGATTTCGCCGCAGCCAAGCAGCAACTCAAAACCGCGCTGGCCACGGACTCGAACAACATCAAGGCTCTGACCGCGCTTGGCATGGTGGAAGGCCGGACCAACGATCCGGCGGCGATTGCCACATTCCGGCGCGTGGCCGCGCTCGATCCCAATTCCGCCGGCGCTCATCTGAACCTGGGCATCGCGCTCGCGGACCAGAACCAACCGCAAACGGCGCTGGCCGAGTTCCGCGAAGCCGTAAAGCTTGCGCCGGGCGACGCCTCCACGCACTACAACCTGGGCCGCCTGCTCGCCGGCCAGCACGAGTACGAGAAGTCGCTGCCGGAACTGGAAACCGCCTGCCGTTTGGATCCTCGCCTGGCCGACGCGTTTTACCGCCTGGGAATCGCGAACCGCGAATTGCGCCGGTTCCCGCAGGCCGAGGCGGCGTTCGAGCACGCCGTGAAACTCGATCCCCGCAACGCCGATGCCCAGTACCTGCTGGGCCAGGTGCTGCAGGCCGAGGGCAAGAAAAACGAAGCCATTGCGGTCTGGAAGCAATCCCTCGCCGCGGACCCGCATCAGACCCAGGCGCTTTACAGCCTCGCCCGAGCGCTCGCCCAGACCGACCCGCAGCAGGCCAAAGCCTACGCGGACCGTTTGAAAAGCCTGCAATCGGAAAGCGGTGACGTGGAGCGCGCGCAGTCGCTCAGCAACTTCGCCATCGCCGCCGCGCAGAAGGGCGACTGGGACAAGGCCATCAGCCAGCTTCGCCAGGCGATTCAGGTCTGCGGAAAGTGTTCCTCCGGCCCGGTGCTCAAAAAGAATCTGGCGCTGACCGAGTGCCAGGCCGGGCAGTTTGGCGTCTGCGAGCAGGACCTGCACGCCGCCCTCGTTCAGTTGCCGAAAGACCCGGATATCCTGAAGGCCCTGCAGATTCTCGCCGGGCTCAAGGCTCGCGGACGGTGAGAATCTGGTCCGCCGGAATATCCTGCAAGATCTGGACCGCGCCGCTGGGCCACCGAATCACCAGCGACGTCGCGCGGCGGTTCCCGCCCAGCCCAAAGTGCACCCGCTTGTCGTTTGAGGAAAGATAGCTCGAAGCCGTCGACACCATGGCGTACTGCGGCGGGCCTTTCTCGGTCCGCAACTCAAGCAGCGCACCGATGCCGTCCCGGTTGCTCCGCGTGCCGATGGTGTTGACCAGTAACCAGTGATTCCCTCCGGCCCGGCTGTTCTCCAAAATCACCGGCGGCTCGTTGTTACAGTTCATGACGATATCCACCCAGCCGTCGTTATTCAAGTCGCCGAACGCGGCGCCGCGGTTCGCGACAGGCTTGTGGAACGCAGGCCCGGCGGTGGCGGAAACGTCGGCGAAGCGGCCGCTGACATTATGGAGCAGCATCGGCGGCTCGAGGTAGCGTAGTTGCGGGTGGGAACGCTGGATGTTGTCCATCACGTGGCCCTGGCCGACGAACAGATCCTTCCAGCCGTCATTATCGTAGTCGATGAACTTCGCGCCCCAGCCTGAGTGCGTCATGCTGGCCCGGCCGACGCCGGAGGAATCGGAAACATACTCGAACGTGCCGTGCACGTTGTGAAAAATGGCATAGCTCTGCATGGCCAGCGCGTTGGCGAAAATGTCGGGCCAGCCGTCATTGTCGTAGTCCGCAAAGTCGGCGCCCATGCCGGAGAAACTGCGGCCGTCGGCGTCGAAGGCGACGCCTTTGTCGAGGCCGACCTCGTCGAAAGCGCGCCCCTCGCGGTTGTGAAAAAGCTGCTCGGGCACGGAGTCATTCGCGAGGAAGATGTCGGGCCAACCGTCGCGGTCGTAGTCGTTCATCGCCAGGCCGAGTCCTTTGCCGGGGTGCGCGGTGAAGCCGAGCTTGGCCGATACATCGTCGAAGCGGCCGTGGCCGAGGTTGTGAAACACGAGCGAGGAGATGGGCTGGAACTGATCGGGGTGGCAGTAGGCTCGGCCGCCGGCCACGCGGTCCCCGCAGTAGACGTCCATCGAGAAATCCCATGCCACATAGCGCGAGACAACGAGGTCCAGCAAGCCGTCCCGGTCGTAGTCGATAAACATCGCCGCCGCGGACCAGCCTGAACCGCGCGTGCCGGAGGCGGCGGTGACGTCCGTGAACGTCCCGTCGCCGTTGTTGTGATAGAGCGTGTTCCCGTTCCAGGCCGTCACGTACAGGTCCGTGTGCCCGTCGTTGTCGTAATCGGCCGCGGCCACCCCCATGCCGTAGCCCGAGCCGCGCAGGCCGGCCTTTTCCGTGACGTCCGTGAAGGTGCCGTCGCCGTTGTTGCGGTAGAGGCGGTTCCAGTAGCGCGGGTCCGTCTTGTCCGGCTGGGCGCCGGGCGGCATCGGGTCCTGAATGGCGGCGCCGTTGACGAAGAAGATGTCGGGCAGGCCGTCGCCGTTATAGTCGAAGATCGCGACGCCGCTGCTCATCGACTCGATCAGGTACTTGTGAGTGGTCGGGCTCGCGCGATGCAGAAAGTGGATGCCGGTTCGAGCCGTAACGTCCGTAAAAATCGCACCGGGCGGCGCGGCGAAAGCGAGCAGAACCGCGCACGCGGCAACCGCCGCGCAGGCCGGAGCCAAAGTGCGCGCAACAGACACCGCACGCATCGCGCTACCGCCTTTTCCATGTCTCACGGTGAATAATGCCCGCACCCTCGCGAATGACAAGCAACTGGCGCGCGGCCACGTTGCGGAACCGCTCGACGCCCCCGTTGGTCCAGCGCACTTCCACGTCCGCCGTGGCCGCATCGCCCAACCCGAAGTGCAGCCGGCGGTCGCTCGAAGAATAAAAACTCGACTGGCCTACCACTTCCTGCGCCTGCTTCTTTCCGCCGTAGCCGACGGTAATGCGCGAGCCGAGAGCGCTGCGGTTCGTCTTCGTTCCCTCCAGGCGAACCTTCAGCCAGTTCCGTGAGTTTTTCTGGTCGTTGCGGAGCAGCGACGGCGTTTCGTTCAAATTGACAATGGCGATGTCGAGGTCGCCGTCGTTGTCGAAGTCCCCGAAAGCGCAGCCACGGCTGCAATGGGGTGTCGAGATGCCCGGCCCGGCGCCGTCAATCATCTCCTCGAACTTGCCATTGCCCAGATTATGAAACAGCAGGCGCGGCGTTTTGAGCGGATACTGCGGAAGCTTCTTCTCGATCTCCGGGTAGACGCTCCCGGTGACGGCGAAAAGATCCGGGTAGCCGTCGTTGTCGAGATCGACAATGCCCGCGCCCCAGCCGATGTAACGCGTCTCAACGCCGAGGCCGCTCACCACCGTAACGTCCTCGAAGTTGCCCGTGCCGTCGTTGCGCCACAGCACCGGCGTGTCGTCGGAGAAGTGGGTCTTAAAAATATCGAGATTGCCATCCAGGTTGAAATCGCCGACGCCGACGCCCATGCCCGCCTGCTCCATGCCGTCCTCGCTCAGCGCCGCGCCGCGCTCAAGCGCCTGTTCCTGAAAGGTCCCGTTGTGCATGTTGCGGAACAGATAACTGGCGGTGGAGTCGCACGCGACGTAGATGTCGGGCCAACCGTCGTTGTCAAAATCGGCCGCGACGACGGTCATCGCGTAGCCTCCGTGCGCTTTCGCGATCCCGGATTCGACCGTAACGTCCTTAAAGCGGCCGTGGCCGTCGTTGTGAAAAAGCCGCTGGCGTCCGGGCCGCAGGCCGCGCGGGCCGCAGTTCACCGGTATGCCTTTCCAGTTGCAATTGGGGTCCTGCGACGGGAGGATGGCGGTTTTCGGGTCGAACTCGACATAGCCGGCGACGAAGAGGTCGAGGTGGCCGTCGCGGTCGTAGTCCACGAAGCAGCAGCCGGAACCCCAATCGACCGCTTCGTTGTAAAGGCCGGCCTCTCGCGTGACGTCCGTGAACGTGCCGTCGCCGTTGTTGCGATACAGAACGTTGTGGCCCCAGTAAGTGACGAAAAGGTCCTCGAAGCCGTCGTTGTTGTAATCGCCGACCGTGACGGCGGACGCCCAACCGGTGCGCATCAATCCCGATTTTTCGGTCACGTCGGTGAACGTACCGTCGCGGTTGTTTTTGTAAAGGCGGTTCGAAGTGCCCGGAGGCGCGCCCTCGAAGCGCGTGCCGCTCAACACGAACAGGTCAAGCCAGCCGTCGTTGTCATAGTCGAGGAACGCGACGCCGCACCCGACGGTTTCGAGAATGAATTCCTTATGATCTGCGGGACCGTAGATGACGGGATGACTGAGGCCCGCCTGCGCGCCAACGTCGGTGAACTCGGCCAGGAACGGAATCCCGGACGGTTTGCCGCGCGGCATCGGCTTGACTCCGCGCGTCGATACACCCTGCGCCCACGCCGGCGCGGCCGCGAGTCCGGCCAGAAAGGCGCGGCGCGTCCACACCTTGGGCGCTGCTTGTCTCCTCCACGTTCGCATTCCGTTTCGACCAATGTAACGCGACCGCCCTCAGCCCATCACCGGTTGCCGCAGCCGGCGCTCCAGAAACTCGATCAACTCGTCTTCCTTCTGGATCGAGGTTTCGATTTTCAGCCAGTACAAATCGAGCGGCGCAATCGCTTCCAACGCGCGTTGCGGCAGGTTCATCGCGTCCTTTTCCGTCGTCACCAGCGCCGTCGCCCCGCGCGCCCGCGCCTGCCGCGCAAGCCGCTTCAACTGCAGCGGCGTGTAGACGTGATGATCGGCGAAGGTCCAGCGGAACACCGGCTCGATGCCCATCCCGTGCATCGTTCTCCAGAAAGCCTCCGGGTTCCCCAATCCGCAGAAGGCGACCGGCGGCTCGGGAGGCAAAGGCTCGGCCCGCCGCGTCCGCTCGTTAATCCAGTCCGCCGCCCGCAACGACGCCAGAAATACCGGCGCGCCCGGATTGTATCGCTCCAGCAGCCGCCGGATTCCCGCATAGCTTCGGCCCGGCTGGGCGCGCGTAATGATAAAAGCGCTCGCCCGCCGCAGCGCCGAAAGCGGCTCCCGCAGCCGGCCCAGCGGCGCCACGTCCCCGCCCGAAAACGGATCGAGCGCGTCGATCAGCACCAGATCCGCGTCACGGTGCAGACCGTAGTGTTGAAATCCGTCGTCGAGCAGGAAAACATCCGCGCCGAGCCGCTCGGCCAGCAGCGTGCCCGTCTGAAACCGGTCCGCGCCGATGCCGACGTGCGCGTGCGAAAAGCGCACCAGAATCTGCGCCTCGTCACCCGTGACACACACCGGAGCGCGCGCGCCGGCTTCCACCAGAATCGCCTCCTCGAGCGAGCGCCGCCGGTAACCTCTCGTCAGAATCGCCGTCCGGTGGCCGTAACGCGTCAGCCGTTCGGCCAGGTGCGCGCACAGCGGCGTCTTCCCCACCCCGCCGATCGCGATCCCACCGATGCTCACCACCGGCGCCGGAAGCACGCGGACATGTGCGCTCTTTCGCCGGCGGTCGAGCGCCGCCCCCACCGCCCACAGCCGCGACAGCGGCCACAACACCAACCGCCCGAGTCCCGTCCGGCGCCACGCCGGCAGTGCATCGTCCATCGCCGTGAGGATATGCCGCGCCGCCGCCGCTGTCACCCCGCGCCGCGCTTCGGCCAGCTTCTGGCCCCGCCTTCCTAACTCCTCGCGCATTTCCCGGTTGGTGAACAGTTCCTCCACCGCACCCGCCAACTGCCCGGCCCGCTCGATCTCATACATCGCCTTGGCATCGCGAAACTCACGCGCAATCGCCGGAAAATTCTCCAAATGCGGCCCCGACACAATCGCCCGGCCCGCCGCCGCCGGCTCGAGCAGATTGTGCCCGCCGCGGTCCGGCAGCGTCCCGCCCATGAACACCACCGTCGCCAGCGGAAACACCGACGCCAACTCGCCGATCGTATCCAGCAGCAGCACACCCGGCAAAGCCATCGTCGCCTCCGGCGCCATCTTGCTTCGCCGCAGATAGGAAATGCCCGCTGCCTCCAGCCGCGCCGCCGCTTCCTCAAACCGCTCCGGCCGCCGCGGCGCATGAATCATCAATAGGCGCGGATGCGCCGCCGCAAGCTGCTGGAACGTGCGCACCACCAACTCGTCTTCGTCCGGCTCCCCCGCCGCCGCCGGAGGCATCGTCGACGCCGCAACCCATACCTGCTCCGGCCCCAGCCTCGCCACCAGGTCCACCACCGCCTTCGGCGCGGCGCCCGCCGCCGCCGTGTCGTACTTCAGGTTTCCCAGCACATGCACCTTCGCCGTCGGCGCGCCGATGCTCAGGTACCGCGCGCGGTCCTGCTCGCTCTGCGTGTAAATCGCATCCGGCAGCCCCAGCACCCATCGGAAAAAGAAGCGCAGCGCATGGTACCGCGGCAGCGCGCGGTCCGAAATCCGCCCGTTCACTACCACTAGCGCGCAGCCGGCGCGTTTGGCCTCGCGATACAGCAGCGGCCAGATCTCCGTCTCCAGAATCACCACCGCCGAGGGCTGAATCCGCCGCAGCACCCGCCGCACCGCGAACGCATAATCGGCCGGCGCGTAAAACACCCCGTGCGCCTCCTCCGCCAGCTTCTGCCGCGCAACCGTGTATCCCGCCAGCGTCGAAGTCGACACAAACACCATCAACTTCGGCTGCTGCGCGCGCAACTCATGCACCAGCCTCACCGACGACAGCACCTCGCCCACCGACACCGCGTGCAGCCAGATCGAGTCCGCCCCGCCCCGCCGGATCGACCGCGGCAGGAAACCCAGCCGCGAAGGAAGCGT
>DAIDIH010000254.1 GCA_027459465.1 Bryobacterales bacterium
ACGCCCGCGAGCCTGCAACTGGCTCGTCTCCACCCAGAAAGAAGTCTGCTTCTGTCTCCGCTTGCCCAGCGCCATGTCCAATTATCGGGCCAAAACATTACTAGCTCAAGATGTTTCGGCGACTTTATCCACGGGCTGCTATACCTACCAGGACCGGCGCACAGCTCTCAGATGTAAGTTTAGACATTGCAAATTGGTCGAAACACAGTTACTCTTGATGCACCCAGAGGGAGGGTGCATGATGAGAATTGCGATTTTCGGCGTCTGTATTGTTTCGTTAGCCGTTGCGGTACTGAGCCTGACAGCGACTACGAAAGCAGTAACTTACGACAGCGGCCAGCGGATGTTCGGGCAGGTGGAGGTGGAGCCGGCATTTGACTTTTCGAACGGCAACTCAATCTACCTACTTACTCCGCTGAAGGCCCCGCTTCCGTCGAAGGCGAACGAGGCGGCGGTTGCGCCGATGTATCTTCCGGTGTATCCGTTGAGTTCGACGGTTCCGGCCGGCGACTTGAACTGCCAGTCGACCAACTGCGATCACCTGAACGTGCTGCCGTTTCCGCAGTCCGATTACGGCGTGCTGCCCGGTAGCGACGCGGCGTGCATGGATTTCAACGGAGGGCATCCGTGCTCGCCGGTGAAGGGGCACCACCACCTGGTGGGGATCGCCTCGACGAAGGGGGACTTCAACGTGGCGTGGCATGTGAAGCTGGTGGTGTTCACGTCCCCGGCGTTTACGAACGGGAGCATCAACACGATGGTGACGACGCTTAGCCAGGTCCAGGCACTGGTGAACAACGGCAATGCGTTTATCGCTGACACGCCGATCACGTTCAACTGCTCGCGGACGTCGCAGCAGACGTACGACATCGGGACGCCGGTGATCATCAGCTACCCGTAGGCCGGGGCGAAGACGGCCCCGTGCGGTTTGACGCGCGGATGGCGCGGCGGTATTGTAATTCGTAATAGGCCTTTGAATTCGGCTTTTCAGGCCGACTTCGGCGGGCCGCGATACCGCCATGCGCAAGAGCAGCACAGCGACGGAGGGGCGCCCGTACGAGGCGCACCGCGAGCGGCAGCGCCGCCGGATTCTGGAGGCGGCGGAGCGGCTGTTCGACGAACGGGGCATGGACCGCGCGACGATGGCCGAGATCACGGCGGCGAGCGGCGTGCGGGCTTCGACGGTATACCAGTATTTCTCCAACAAAGACGAGATCGTCTGGGCGATTCTGGAGGGCGTGTTCGCCGAGGCCGCGGCGCGGATGAAGGCGGCGACGGAGGGGGCGGAGACGGCGCTCGGCAAGATCACGGCGCTGGTGGATGTGATGGCCGAGGACCTGGCGCGGAGGCGGGCGACGGTCCGGTTCATGGCGCAGTTCGATGCGATGTACGCACGGGAGTGGCCGGCGGAGCGGCTAATCGCGATCGAGGCGCGGATCAGCAAGAGAGGATTCGCGGAGTTTCGCAAGTTGATTCGCGCCGGGATAGCCGATGGGTCACTGCGGCGCGATCTTGACCCGAACCTGACGATGCATGCGGTGATGAACGCGCTGATTGGCGCGCAGCGGCGGCTTGCTTCGCTTGGGAATCGAGTGGAGAAGGAGTACGGCAAGCCTGTGGATGAATTGTTCCGGGAGGCGAGCCGGGTGATTCTGCTCGGACTTCGGGCGGAAACGAGAGAGAAGTGAAAAACAGGATTGTGCGTGGGGCCGCAGGGTGCGCGGCGGTTTTGCTTGCAGCGCTGCCGGCGCTGGGGGCGGATAGGCCGCGCGTCGTGCTCGCGGCGGATTCGGATTGGAAATTCCATCCCGGGGATGTGAGCGGGGCCGAGGCTCGCGCGTTTAACGATCAAGCCTGGCGGACGGTGCAACTGCCGCACGACTGGAGCATTGAGGGACGGCCGGAGAAGGACAATCCGACGGGGGCGGGAGGTGGGTTTTATCCGGCGGGAACGGGTTGGTACCGGAAGACGTTCACGGCGCCGGGCGAGTGGAAGGGGAAGCGGGTGAGCGTGGAGTTCGACGGCGTGTACCGGGACGCGACGGTGTATTTGAATGGACGCAAACTGGGGACGCAGCCTTACGGGTACACGAGTTTCGCATTTGACATGACGCCGGAGTTGGACTTCGGCGAGCGGAACGTGCTGGCGGTGCGGGTGGATAACTCCGAGCAGCCGAATAGCCGTTGGTACACGGGGTCGGGGATTTACCGGCACGTGCGGGTGGTTGTGACGGAGCAGGCCCATGTGGCGCACTGGGGCGTGTTCGTGACGACGCCGGTGGCGACGGAGAAGCGGGCGTTGGTTGTGGTGCGGACTCGCGTGGCGAACGACAGCGGGGCCGAGGAAGGTTTGACGGTGGAGACTACGCTCGAGGATGGCGGCGGAAAGACGGTGGGCAGCGCGGAGACGGCGGTAAGTGTGGCGGCGGGGAGCGAGGGGGAGGCGCGGCAGGAGATTGCAGTACGGGCGCCGAAGCTATGGACGCCGAAGACGCCGGCGATGTACCGGGCGGTGACGCGGTTGTCAGGCGGCGGACGGGTGGTGGATGAGGTGGCGACGCCGTTTGGGATCCGCACGATTACGTGGTCCGCGGAGAAGGGTTTGCTGCTGAACGGCGAGGCGATCAAGTTAGTGGGCGGAAGCGTGCATCACGACAACGGTCCGCTGGGGGCGGCGGCGTTCGACCGGGCGGAGGAGCGGAGGGTGAAGTTACTGAAGGCGGCGGGGTTCAACGCGGTGCGGGCGGCGCATAATCCGCCGTCGCCGGAGTTTCTGGACGCGTGCGACCGGGTTGGGCTGCTGGTGCTGGATGAGCCGTTCGATACGTGGAAGGCGAGTAAGGTGAAGTACGACTACGGGCGGGACTTCGACGAATGGTGGCGGAAGGACTTATCGGCGATGGTGATGCGGGACCGGAATCATCCTTCGGTGGTGATCTGGGGGATTGGAAACGAGATCCCGGAAGTGGAGGTGGAGCAGGGTCCGCGGATGGCGCGGGAGTTAGCCGGGCAGGTGCGGTCGCTCGATGATACGCGGCCACTTACGCTGGCGTTTCCGGGCAGCACGTCGAAGCCGACGGCGGATGCGGTGTTCTCTGTGCTGGATATCACCGGGTATAACTACAACCTGGCGCGGAATTATGAGGCGGATCATAAGCGCGTGCCGGGGCGGCTGATGTTGACGACGGAGTCGTATCCTTCGGTCGCGTTCGAGAACTGGCGGCTGACGAAGGAGAATCCGTATATCTTAGGCGAGTTTGTGTGGACGGCGATGGATTACCTGGGCGAGAGCGGGATTGGGGCGTGGGCGTACGGCACGCCGGAGCAGGTGGCGATGGCGGGGAAGATTTCGGGGATGATGCAGGATACGAGCGTGATGGATAGGCTGTTTCTTGCGATGGCGAACGGCGTGGACGCAATGAGTGAGATGGCGAACGGGAATGGGAATGCGGGGATGGTATCGGCGATGGCGCTGATGTTTCCGGGGTTCCCGTGGCATGCTTCGAACTGCGGGGATCTGGATTTGACGGGGTATCGGAAACCGCAGTCCTACTATCGGGACATATTGTGGAACCGGGGCGATCGCGTATATGCGACGGTGCGATTGCCGGAACCGGAGGGGAAGAAGATCATCGCGTTGGGATGGGCGGTGTATCCGACGATGCCGAGTTGGACCTGGCCGGGCGAAGAAGGCAAAACGATGCAGGTGGAGGTGTATTCGGGGGTTGAGACAGTGCGGCTGTATTTGAATGGTAAGTTGATGGGGCAAAAGCCGGCGGGAGAGGCGGAGCGGTTCCAGGCGACGTTTGATCTGCCGTATGCGCCGGGGACGCTGAGGGCGGAGGGTGTGAGGGGAAATCGCGTGGTGGCGGAGAGCGTGCTGGAGACGGCGGGCAAGACGACGAGGTTGGAATTGAAAGCGGACCGGCGCGTACTGCGGGCGGACGGCGAAGATCTGGCTTTTGTAACCGCGGATGCGGAGGATGCGAAGGGACGCCTGGTGATGAATGCGGATGAAGAGGTGCAGTTCGCGCTTGACGGGCCGGGCGTGATTCAGGCTGTAGGGAACGGGGACGGCAGAGACGATAGCTCGTATCAGGGAACGCAGAGGAAGTTATATCAGGGGCGGGCGCTGGTGGTTGTGCGGACGACGAAACAGGGCGGGACAATCCGGCTGAAGGCAACGGCAGCGGGGATGCGAGGGGCGGAGGCTTCGCTGGAGGCGAAGCAGGGGAAGGCGGGCCTGGAACTCGAATGAAGCTGAAGGGGAAGACGGCGCTGGTGACGGGGGCTTCGCGCGGGATCGGGCGGGCGATTGCGGTGGAGTATGCGCGCGAAGGCGCGAACTTAGTCATTAACTACGCGCGGCATCGCGAGGAGGCGGAGAGCGCGGCAGAGGAGGTTCGCGGGTTGGGACGCGAGGCGCTTGCGTGGCAGGCGAATGTGGGCGACCGCGGGCAGGTGCGGGCAACGTTCGAGGCGGCCAGGGCCGAGTTCGGGCGGGTGGATATTGTGGTGGCGAACGCGGCGTTCAGCGTGCGGAAGGCGCTGCTGGAGCTAAGTGTCGAGGACGTGGAGCGGACGTGGGCGGTGTCGCTGTGGGGCGTGTTTCATACGTGCCAGGAGGCGGCGTGGCACATGGCGGAAAAAGGCGGGGGCAACATCATTGTTGTAAGTTCGGTGCATTCGTTCCGGCCGTATCCGCTGGCGTCGGCTTACAACGGAGCGAAGGCGGCGGTGAACCAGATGGCGGCGACGTGGGCGGTGGAACTGGCGGCGGAGCGGATTCGGGTAAATGTGCTGGAGCCGGGGTGGACGGACACGCCGGGCGAGCGGGCGTATTACTCAGACGATGAGTTAGCGGAGGGCGGCGCGGATGTGTTAGTGGGGCGGCTAGCGGACGCGCGGGAGGTGGCGCGGGCGGCGGTGTTTCTGGCGTCGGAGGATTCGTCGTATATGGTGGGGTCGGTGTTACGGGTGGATGGGGGTTACTCGCTGGAGCATTAACCGTCGACCGCGCGCAACGGAGCCGCCCGGAACAGTTCCGCCGCGGTGAGGGAGTAGATGGCGGCGCAGTGGGCGAGGTTGCGGATGGGGACGAATTCGTTGGGGCCGTGGGAGACGGTGAGGAGGCCGGGGCCGTAGGCGAAGGCGGGAATGCCGCGGGCGGCGTAGAAGCGGGTTTCGAGGAGGCCGGGGCAGAGTTCGAAGGCGGGGTCGCGGCCGGTGACGAGGGCGATATTGCGGGCGAGAATTTGGCCGAGGCGATGATCGGCGCGGGTGGCGGCGGCGGGTTCGTGTTGGAGGGTTTCGATTTCGAGTCCGTCGAGGGCTTCGAGAAGACGGCGGGACTCGACTTGTAAGTCTTCTTCGGGGTTGATGCGGCGGTCGAGGGTGAAGGAGCAGGCGCCGGGGACGACGTTGAAGTTCGTGCCGGCTTCGACGCGGCCTCCGATGAGGAGGATGGATTTGCGCGCGGCGACCGGGGCGATGTTGTAAGTGGTTTCGCGAAGTTCGACTTCCTTCTTGATTTCGGCGAGGCGGGCGAAGATTGGCAGGGCGCGTTCGAATGCGTTGATGCCTTCGAACTGGCGGCCGACGTGGGCGGCTTTGCCCCGGAGGGTGGCGCGGAGGGAAATGGCGCCGCGGTTCGAGTTCCAGATGACGCCTCCGGTGGGCTCGGGGGTGAGCATGCCGATCACGTCTTTGCCGGGAAAGCCGCGGGAGATGAGGTGGGGAGTACCTTGGGGGCCGGCGGTTTCTTCGTCGGGGACGAAGACGAGTTGGATGCGGCCGTGTTCGAGGAGGCCTTCGTCGCGGGCGGCGGCGGCGGCGTGGATCATGGCGGCGAGTCCGGATTTCATGTCGGAGGAACCGCGGCCGAATAAGTTGGCGCCTTCGACGCGCGGGGTGAATTGATCGCGGTTTTGAGCGGGGACGACATCGTAGTGGCCGCTGAAGACGAGCGTGCGGGGGCCGGGGCCGGCGGAGGCGATGACGCAGAGGCCTTCGCGGTGTATATCCTCGAAGCGCAGGGCGGTGAGTTCTGCGATGAGCGCGGCGGCGCATTCTTCGTAGTAAGTGCCGGGCGGATTTTCGGTGGGGATGGAGACGAGCGCTTTTGTAAGTTCGACGATCGATTCGGCGGAGAGGCGTGTGAGAAGGCGGCGGTAAGTGTCCACGGGATGCGGTTAGTTTGTGAACGGAGAGAGGGGGATGGATTCGCCCATGGCGCGGTAGCCGGCGGGCGAGGGGTGGAGATGGTCGCCGGAGTCGTAGGCGGGGAGGAGGCGGTTGGGCTGCTGGGGGTCGCGGACGACGGCGTCGAAATCGACGACGGCGTCGAAGTGGCCGGGGGTGCGGATCCATTGGTTGACGGCTATGCGGTCGGCCTCGCTGAGCGGGCCGGGGTGGTAATAATTCGAGCCGGTGTAGGGCGTGATGGTGGCTCCAATGACACGGAGGTTGTGGGCGTGGGCGCGGGTGATGATCTGGGAGTAAGCGGCGAGGACGCGTTGGACGAGAGCGGCGTGTTGGGCTGCGGGGACTTCGGCGAGGCGGGCCAGGCCGCCGAGGTCGTTGACGCCTTCAAAGACGATGAGCCAGTGGACGCCGGCGGGGGCGAGGACATCGCGATCGAAGCGGGCGAGAACGTTGGGGCCGAGGCCGTCGGTGAGTAAGTGGTTGCCGCCGATGCCTTGGTTGGAGACTCCGATGTTTTGGGTGGCGGGCGAGTGCTGGAGACGGGCGGCGAGGACGTCGGTCCAGCGGTCGTTTCCGTTGGTGGTGGCTCCGTGGCCGTCGGTGATGGAATCGCCGAGAGCGACGATTGCGGCGGCGCCGGAGGGGGCGAAGACATCGATGGCGGTTACGAAGTACCAGTGATCGACGTGATGGGGGTTAGTAAGTTGGGGCGCGGCGGTGGAATCGCCATGAACGTACCAGGTGGTGGCGCGGGAGCCGGGGTGGCCGGTTTGGCGTTCGGGCGGCGTGTCTAAGTGGAAAGTCACGGCGAGGTCAGAGAGCGGAGGAATGAGATAGTCGATGGGGTCGGAGACGTATTCGGCGCCGGGAGGGATGGTGACATCGGAGGCGCCGGAGAAGGTGAGGGCGTGATCGCTGGTGGGGTCGATGAAAGAGGAGGCCGGAGAGACCGGCCGGGCGATGTGGACGGAGGTGAGGTGGAGGGGCGTTGTGCCGAAGGCGTTCGAGAGGTGGACGCGGAGAGATGGGCCGCCGGCGGAGAGGTGGAAGATTTCGCGGATGGTTGCGTCACGGAGAGCTTCGGGCGGGAGGGCGTTTTGGGGCTCGGGGATTTGCTGGGAGGCGCCCCAGGTGGCGATCCAGACGGATGGCGGGGGCGCGGCGGGGGCGGCGAGCGCGAGGAGAAGAATCGCGGAGGGGGGAATCCTGATAAACTTTCTGGACACAACGTAGTTCAGAATAGCAGCGCTGGAGGGTCGGAATGAAGTTAGTAGGCGCAGTTACTCTCGCTTGTATGGGATGGGCCGGGCTAGGAGGGATGGCCGCGCAGACTCCCGCGACGTTCACCGCGGAGCAGGACCATCAGAACATGATGGATCAGCTTGGCATCAAGGCGCTGCGGCCAGGTTATAGCGGGGACGAGAACGGGCCGAATCCCGCGAACTACGACGAGGCGAAGGCGAACCCTTATCCCAATGTGCCGGATCCGCTTACGATGAATGACGGCGAGAAAGTAACAACGGCAAAGATGTGGTGGGAGAAGCGGCGGCCGGAGATTGTGGCGATGTTCGATGAGTATGTATATGGGCGTGTGCCGGGGAATGTGCCGCGGGTGAAGTGGACGGTGAAGGCGGTGGATCGGGAGCGGATCGGGTTCAATCCGGTGATTGCGAAAAATCTGATTGGTGAGGTGGACAACTCGGCGTATCCGGCGATTCGCGTGGGGATGCACATGACGCTGGTTACTCCGGCGAATGCGAAGGGACCGGTGCCGGTGTTGATTATGTTCGGGCGGGCGGGCTTCCCTGCCCCGAATGAGCCGAACGCGGAGGAACTGGAGCGGATTAACAAGGCGTGGAAAGCGCTCATAGTGCAGCAAGACCCGGGGTTGAAGGAGGTTTTCGCGGCGCATCCGGCGTGGGAACCGGTGAAGGCGACACCGTTTCAGTTTCCGCAGTTGAACGCGGACGGAGGGTTGCCGAATACGTGGCAATTGATTGCGGATGGTTGGGGGTTTGCGCTGCTCGATCCGGCGAGTGTACAGGCGGATAACGGCGCGGGGTTGACGCGCGGGATTGTCGGGTTAGTGAACAAGGGACAGCCCAGGAAGCCGGACGATTGGGGCGCGCTGCGCGCGTGGGCGTGGGGCGCGGCGCGGGCGCTGGATTATCTGGAGACGGACGCGGCGGTCGATTCCAAACACGTGGGGATCGAGGGCGTGTCGCGTTATGGGAAGGCGGCGCTGGTGACGATGGCGTACGACCAGCGGTTTGCGATGGTCCTGGTAGGGTCGTCGGGGAAAGGCGGGGCGACTTTGCTGCGGCGTAACTTCGGGGAGGGCGTGGAGAATTTGACGGGCGGGGAGTATTACTGGATGGCGGGTAACTTCATGAAGTATGGCGCGTCGGAGGCTACGTTCGGGAGTAAGACGCCGGGGGATATTCCGGTGGATTCGAATGAATTGATCGCGTTGTGCGCGCCACGACTTACTTTCATCAGTTATGGGATTCCGGTGAAGGGCGACGCGAAGTGGCTGGACCACGAGGGGAGTTTCATGGCGACAGTGGATGCGGGCCGGGTGTTCCGGCTGCTGGGGGCGAAGGGGCCAGACGTGGCGGGCGATTATCGCACAGCGAAGATGCCTCCGGTGAACCAGGGACTGCTCGATGGGGAGCTAGCGTGGCGGCAGCATGATGGCGGGCACACGGATGCTCCCAATATGAAGTACTTCATCGCGTGGGCGGATAGGTTTATGGGGCGCCAGGCGCCGGGGCGGTAGTAAGGTGGTAGGGCGTTTTGGATTCGTATAAGTGGAGGCGGGCGCGCATGGGGCCGGAGGCTGAGTTTCCGGGTTCGGCGACCGCGAGGGCCTTGCGTTCGGCGGCCACGGCGTCGTCGAACTGTCCGGCCTCGGCGTAAGCTGCGGCCAGGGTGTCGAGCACGGCCGCGTCGCGTCCTTCGGTTAGACTTGCGGCGCGCGTGGCGAGGGAAATTGCTTCGGCGCCGTTTCTAAGTGGTGCGCTGGGGCTGGTGGCGAGGAGCCAGGCCGCTTCGCGAAGGCGTAGGACATCGGTGGGCTGCAGGTCGATGGCTTTGAGCCAGTGTTTCAGGGCTTGGGGCGCGTCGCCGCGGGCGTAGAGAGCGTCGCCTAGAGCGTCGTGGGCCGGGGCATATTCGGGATTCATGGCGAGGGCTTTGCGCCATTGTGCGATGGCGACTGCGGTCTCGCCGCGGCCGGCTTGGACGAGTCCGAGTTGGTAGTAAGCCGGGGCTGAGTGGGGGTCGAGGGCGATGGCGCGGTGGAATTGGTCGATCGCGGCGGCGGGTTCGCCGGCCGAAGCGAGGGCCGCGCCGAGGTTACATCGGGCCTGGGCGAAATCTGGCTTGAGTTCGACGGCTTTTTCGAAGCTACGCGCCGCTTCGCGGGCTTTACCCTCTTCGAGCAGCACGAGGCCGAGAGCGTTGTGTGCGGCGGCCTGGTTGGGGTCCGCGGCGATGGCTTGGCGGAGTCTCGCTTCGCGGGCTGCGCGGAAGTGGGCGGCGGCTTCCGATGCCCTGCCCTTCATGAGCAGGACCGCGGCGAAATTTTCCTCGGCCGGGGCGTCACCGGGTTTCACGGCGAGCACGCCGGTCCAGGCGGCGATCGCCTCATCGAGGCGGCCTTGCTTTTGAAGATACAGGGCGCGGTCGAAGCCGCGGTAGTATTCGAGGACCGGGCCGTCGATCGATTGCAGGCCATCGCGAGGGATATTGACAAACTCGGGTAAGTTTACGGCGCGGTTGGCGGCGGTTGTGTCGGGAATGTAGATGGCGGGGCTGTCGTTGCCGTTTTCGTCGATGTGGGTGAGGTACATCTGCGTGTAGGGCGAGCGGCTTTTGGAGGAGAAGACGAGCCAGCGGCCGTTGGGCGAGAAACTGTGCCAGGAGTTCATGGGAGAGAGGTTCGCGTTGAGCCGGCGAGCCTGGCCGCCGGAGGAAGGGACGATATACAACTGGCTGTCCGGACGCATGAGCAAGCCGTTCCGGCATTCGACGAAGACGATCCAGCGGCCGTCGGGAGATACTTTCGGGAAGGCGTTGCTCATGCCGTTGTGGGATGCGCCTGCGATCGGCTCGGGCGTGCCCCCGCGGCCGCCATTGAACGGGATGCGATAGAGGCTGTACTTGATCTGCCTCTCGTTGGGATCGTTGGCGAATTTGGCGGTAGGGGCGCCGGGGGGATTCGGGTCCTCGGCTTCGGCGCGGGCGAAGACGAGATAGCGCTCATCGGGGCTCCAGACGGCGTTTGCCTGGACGAAGGCGGGGTCGTCGGCTCCGGGGAGGGGTTGGAGAATTCCGGTGGAACGGCTATACCAGGCCAGAATTCCGCGGGTGGGGAAGAAGACTTGTAAGAAGCGATAGTCGAGAAAGTTACTCACGTAGTAATTACTGTGAGAACCCTTGCCAGCCTGGGGATCGAGAGTGGTTACGACATAGTTACCGGACGGGGAGACGCGGGAGAGGAAGCCGACGCGGAGGTCGCTGTCGATCTTACCTGCGGCGGAGCGCCACTGGACTACATTGTTCTGGGTAACTTCCGTTTTGGGCTGAACGGGTAACATCATGTACATTCCCTTGTTGCGTTCGAGGCCATCGAGGTCCATGCCGAGGGTCTTGCCGTCGGCGGAGAAGGAATGGCAGTTGGCGCAAACCAGGACGCGATGCATGATGAGCCTGCTTCGGGGTTCGCCGATGTAGCGGAGACGCCAGTCGATGAGGCGGACGGCTTCGGAAGGAACGGGCCGGATGACGCCGGTTTGCGTCATGGTGGGCATCAGCGGGACGTCGCGGTAGAAGATGGGCGCTCCGACCGGATCGGTGGAAGTGCGGATGTCGACCTGGCCGTGCGAGACGGGATGGCCGGAAGCGGAGGTGAAACCGTGGATGGTGATCGTAGCCGGACCGGTGACGGAGCGGCGCTTGATGGTTTCCCACATCGGCGCGGCCGGGGTCCAGGTGCGGTAGGCAGCCTGGCGGGGTGTAAGTTGGGGCAGTTTGTTGGTGGGGGCGACGCAGAGAGGGTCGATGGGGCCGACGCGGAGGCGCGGGCCGGGGGTGACGGTGTGGAGGGCGGGCGCGCCGGCGAAGGAGATGTCGATGCGCCAGAGGGTAGCGGCGGGATCGGTGTCGAGCCAGAGAAAAGTTGGCGGCGTGATTTCGGGAGGGAAGATTGAGCCTTGCGCGGGATAGTCGATGGTTATGGAAGCGGCGTGCGCGAGCACCGTGCCGACGGCCAGGGCGATGGCGAGCAAGGCGGTGTGCCGATGGGCTTGAGCGGAACGCACATGCACACTGTAAACCTTTT
>DAIDIH010000255.1 GCA_027459465.1 Bryobacterales bacterium
CATGATGGACTGCGACACCACCGGCATCGAGCCCGACCTCGCCCTCGTGAAGTACAAGAAACTCGTCGGCGGCGGCGTCATCAAGATCGTCAACAACACCGTCCCGCAAGCGCTCATCAAGCTCAATTACCATCCGGACCATGTCGAGAAAATCGTCGCTCACATTGACTCGACGGGTACCATTGAGGACGCTCCGGGCCTCAAGGAAGACCACCTCGCCGTGTTCGACTGCAGTTTCCGGCCGCAAAACGGGAAGCGCTTCATCCACCACATGGGCCACTTGCTCATGATGGCCGCGGTGCAGCCATTCATCTCCGGCGCCATCTCGAAGACGATCAACATGCCGGAAGAATCCACTCCGGATGACATCGCAAACGCCTATCTCGAGGCCTGGAGACTGGGCCTGAAGGCAGTGGCCATCTACCGGGACGGATCCAAGCGGGTTCAACCGCTCAGTTCCGGCACAGGCAAAGGCGAGAAGAAGGCCGTGGCCGGCGCAGCGCCGGCCGCTACGGTCACCGAAAAGATCGTCTACCGGCCGGTCCGGCGCAAACTGCCGGACGAACGCCAGTCGATCACTCACAAGTTCTCCATCGGCGGCCATGAGGGCTACATCACGGTCGGCCTGTACGAAGACGGCACGCCTGGCGAGGTCTTCATCTCGATGGCCAAGGAAGGTTCGACAATCTCGGGTCTTATGGACAGCTTCGCGACGTCGATCAGCTACGCTCTGCAGTACGGCGTGCCGCTAAAGTTCTTCGTCGACAAGTTCAGCCACGTTCGGTTCGAACCGAGCGGCTGGACCGGCAACCAGCAGATTCCCTATGCCAAGTCGATCATGGACTACATCTTCCGGTGGCTCGGCTCGAAGTTCCTCGGCCCGGAGTATGGGGTAACGGAAGCCGGACAGGCGCCGGTTCTTCGCCCGACAGAACCCGAACCTCAGCAGACGCTGCCGTTCGAAACGCCCGGCGCCTCCGACGCGCCGATCTGCGCGGAGTGCGGCGGCATCATGACCCGAAACGGCTCCTGCTACAAGTGTGAAAACTGCGGCGGAACGAGCGGCTGCAGTTAGCCCCTAGCGGGTCTCGCTTGAATCCGGGCGCTTTCCCCAAAGCGCCCGGACATATCCTTCCCCTCTCCCCCCCCAGTTATCCTGATTATTCAGTCCCATGAACCCTCTGCTTCGCGGTACCTCACTTCGTGCCATTTTCGCAGGAGGGATGATCCTATTCCTCTTCTGCTGTTCGAGTGCTACAAACATCCAAGCTCAAGCCAAACCTCAGCCCGACGTCCTGCTCCTCAAAGATGGAGAGAAGTTGGTTGGTCAGGTGGTCAGCGCAGATGGCGCCGCTGTCACATTTAAAAGCAACCTGGCAGGCCAGGTGATCGTAAAATGGGCCGACGTCGAGGAATTTCAATCGCCGCGAAAGTACGCCGTGATTCCCAAATCGGTCCGGCTGCGAAAGCCCGTTGACACTTCGAAGGTGACTGAAGGCACCATTGCTTTGGCCGGCCCGAACTTGCAAGTCGCCCCCAGCGCGGAGCAACCTGCCCAAAGCGTCCCGCTCGCCGGCACTGGCCACGTGATGGACGACGCGACATTCCAGAAAGCGATCAGCGCAAGGCCCGGTTTCTTCCAGGATTGGACCGGGGCTATTACCGCTGGTGCATCGCTCGTCCAGGCAACCCAGAATAGCCGGGATTTCAACACATCGATCGGCTTCGTCCGTGCCGTGCCCGGAGAGTCCTGGCTCGAACCCCAGAACCGCACTCTGATCGACTTCAGCACCTCCTACGGCGAGATCAGCCAGCCGAACACGCCCACGCTCAAAACCGACATCTACCACGCCGACGCCGAGCGCGACGAGTATTTCTCGCCCAGCGTCTATGCCTTCGCTCAAGGCGCCTTCGACCACAACTTCGCCCAGGGCCTCGACCTCCAGCAGACATATAGCGGCGGCATTGGCTGGACGGTTTTCAAAACCGGCAACGCTGAACTCGACTTGAAGGGCGGCGCCAGCTATATCAATCAGCGGTTCGCCGTGGCCTCTGCGAATCAATCGCTTGTCGGCTCTACCTTTGGCGAGAACTATATGCGCAAACTCCCGCGCGGCATGGTACTCGTCGAAGCGCTCACGATCACGCCCGCGTGGAACAATTTGAACGCGTACTCGGCCGCCTTCAGCACCACGCTCACCGCGCCGATTTATAAGAAACTCAGTTTTTCGGCCGGCGTGATTGACACGTACCTGAACAATCCGCCGCCGGCCTTCAAAAAGAACTCGCTGCAGTTCACTACCGGCCTTACCTATGCGATTCCGTAAAACCTGGAATTAGCAACCTTTCTGCGTTCGCGGCGCGAAAGAGTACAATTATACGAGTCGACCTTCCCCGCGGTTCGGCGGGATCAGAGACGAGACGAGTGTAGCGGCGCCAGGAGGGAGAGTGGCCACGATATCCCGTAACGGGACGTTGATGCAGACGCCGAAGCAGGACTTTCGCAACCAGCTTCCAGGGAGCATTTGTTTCGACCAATTGACGGAGGCCACTTTTGATCAGTACGAAGACACAAGCAGCCGGCCCGCTGACCCTGACTGGCAGCGCACTCAGCCTCCGGCGAACCGCCGGAGTCCTGGTTCGGGCGAATGGCCCTACCCGTGCCCCATCATCGATTTCACCTGGCATCACGTAGTCCCCTGGAACATGTTGTGCAGTTTTTGGGGCGCGCTTGCGCGAGAGCAGCAATGGCGACTGCTGGAGCAATTCCTGCGCGTGCTGGACGTGCCGGATCCTCACACCAAGATTCTCCACATGAAAGCCGCAAACGGCGGGGCACTGACCGACACGGAGATCGACGAGGTTCACGAGCATCTTTGCTGGCGCAAGTGGAACGTTGTCGAGGGACCGCTGAACACGCTTCGCATCGACGATCCCGGCGAGGAGTTCGACGAATTCAAGTATGGTCTACCGTCCGAAAAGGCGGTGCAGCGGATGAAGGACCTTAAGGATGTATATCAGGCCATGCGTGCCTATGTCGGAGCGGCGGATCGCCGGCGGAGGGAAGTGTGGGAGCAGCGACGCGCGGGCAAAGGCGTCAGTCCCACCGATCCGCCAATTCCGTTGTCGAACCTGCTCGGAGAGCGCACTTACGGTCACCGGGCCGCTGGACTGATCATGTTTCGGATCGAGATGTGGCAAATGGTGACGCAGGGTAGCCGTCGCAGCGGGGTGTGGGCCTGGGATGTGAAGCCCACCTGGAAGGTTGCCACGAAAGAGCGGTCGAAGCAGGCGATTGAGAACGTCCTCGATAAATGGAGGGAACAGTTCGGTTAGGGTACCGTCCCGTACAAGGAGCGGCGCCTAGCGCTTACCGGACGGTGGCCACCGCTTTCGACGCATCCACCCCCTTTCGTCCATCTACGTTCTGCGGTATCCTCTATGCCAATAGGGAGGGACTATGTTATCGAGTCTCCTGCTCCTGGTTTTCTTCACCAGCACCGCACAACTACCGCCTTCGCAGGCACCCAGCGCCGCCCCAAACGGCCTTGAAACCCCCGAGCCGCCGCCCGTACCGAAGACGGCTATCACGGATGAAGCGCGCGGAGACATTTATATGGCCCGCAAGATGTACCGCGAGGCGATCGACAAGTACGAGCAGATGCCCGAAACTGCCGTGCTCGACAACAAAATCGGCATCGCCTACCATCAGTTGCTGCAGCTAAAAGTCGCGCGCAAGTACTATCAGCGGGCGGTCAAGCTCAAGCCCACCTACGCCGAAGCCATGAACAACATCGGCACCGCCTACTACGGCGTCCGCAGTTATGGCAAAGCGATCAAGATCTACAAGCGCGCTCTGAAATACGCGCCCAACTCGGCCTCGATCTTCAGCAACCTCGGCACTGCCTACTTCGCCCGGCACGACTATAAGCGCGCCTTTGACGCCTACCAAACCGCTATGTCGCTCGATCCCGACGTATTCGAACACCGCAACGCCTATGGTGTGCTCCTCCAGGAGCGCAACGTCGATGACCTCGCCCGGTTCCACTTCTACATGGCCAAGGCATACGCAAAGAGCAACATGCCGGACCGGGCGCTGCTCTATATGCGCAAGGCGCTCGAAGAGGGTTTCAAAGATCGCGAGCGCTTCATCCGTGACCCCGAATTCGCGTCCCTGCAGAAGTTGCCCGAGTTCCAGCAGTTGCTCGCCTTGCAACCCAGAGTTCTGTAGGGCGCCGCTTCACTCGCTGTGTAGATCAGGTTCCCTGTATTTTTTCATTCGCCTTCATAAGGGCTTCCGCTTGCGCCCGGACGTGCGGGAGCGCTCGCTCGATTTCCTCACGGCGCCGGCGAAGTTCCTCAGCGCACCCGATCCCGAGGTCGTGGTTCAACTCGCGGTAGCGGTCGGCGCAACCCCGGGGAATTGCCTCAGCCGTGCTGGCCGTCAGCGCCTTTTGGCAGCGTGAGTGCGTCACCGCGATCCAAAACATCGCCTCCCGATGCAGTCCGCACTTGATCATTTCCCGGCTGCCATCAATGGCGGCCGGGCGGGTGCTCTCACTGATGTCAGCCGCTAAGGGCGACCCGGGATCGGCCGAACGTTTGGCAGCGTCGAAAATCTCGCTAAGCACATCCAGATGCCTCTCGGCCTGCTCGGGACGGATGTGCTTTGCCCCGAGTAACGCCAGCAGCGTTTCATGGAGCCCGATCCGGCCGTATTCACCCAATAGCTCCCGCACAGCCCCGTAGCGCGTGCGCACGGTCGGGTTTCTGAGACCCGCCAACAGCAGCACATGCGTCGCGACGCCTGCGGCAAACAGGCACGCGAGAACCTGATCCGGAAACGAAGCCTGCCTGTCGATGGATTTCAAATGCCGCAGCACTCTTTCCCCGGCGCCGTCGCAGCGCGCCTGGACCCATCGCCGTTTGCAAAAGTCCCGGCGAACCGGATCGAGCAGCGAGGTAAGATGCCCGGATGGGTCAAGCAGAATCTGCGACGTCTGGAAGCTGGGCCCAACCTGAGAATCGCCCAGCACCAGATCAGGGGACCGAAGCACATCGGCGCCGACGAGTGAGACATCGAACAGGACCCCATCGTGGACGAACTTTCGGCGCCTGCCAGCGAGACTCCGGTCCGTGACGGCGACCACAACGTCGAGATCCGACGTCCCCCGCATCTCGTAGTCGTCGGGCAGCCAGTTCGTCGAACCGGCAGTGTAAGCGCCGCTGCATCCGGGTATGCGGCTTACCTCTTCAACGACCCACCGGCGGGCTGTCTCCCTGGCTTGCCCGACTTTCAAACTCCGAAGTCCTTTGCCGGTCAGCAGCTCACCAGCGAGTACGCGTACTCCTGGGCTCGAGTCACGGCCACAACTCCAGCCGGAACCAAACGCGCGTTGGCGATGAGGTTGCCGCTCAACTCCGCGAATACCTCATTCGCCTTCCCGCCCGATTTCTTCGCGATCATGCCCGAAAATGCGTGTGTCGCCATCGCGCAAACGGCAAACTGCGCCCCGTGTTTCGCAACCCCAGCTAGGGTGTGGCCACGGCTCGGCAGCAGGTCGCCGTAACCGCTCGCCTCGTATACGTTCAGTTTCGGCGCCTGCTTGGTTTTCGGGTCTACCGCCTTGGAAGGCACCGCCAGCACTTCGCCATATTTCGCCCACATCGCGTCGTTGTAGCCGAACACGGTCGCCCCGTGTCGAAGCACGATCAGGACCGCGAGATCGCTGTCCTGAAGCCCGTAGTCGTCCTGGTTGACGTGAAAAGAGTTAGCCGCAAACGCGAGCGCCTCGCCGGCGCTCTCAAATTCCGTGCTGTCAAACACGACGCGATGCTTGGAAGAGGGCTTCTCGAGCCAGGCATCCTGTGGGTGGCGCGCCGGTTCCCAATGCGCCGCAGACGCCTCGCTCTGTTGCGCCGCGGCGACACCGCCCATCGCGATCAGGGAAGCGGCACCCGCATTCATCCGCGCAAGAAACGAACGCCTCTTCGGCAACAGCGCATCACCGCCCATCCGCACCTCATCCTGTGAGAGAGTTGAGAAACGATCCTCAGCGTAACACGCGAAGCGCATGCAGACGCCCGCCGAAGCTGCGTTGAGGGACGAATACAGGAGAACTCATGAACCGGTACGCCACCTTCCTCGCAGTCGCGGCATCTTCGCTCGCCCTCGCCACTTCGGCTTTCGCCCAGTCGTCCCACCCGCCGGCCGTCCCGGGCTACGGCGTGGCCAAGGACGTCCCCAACGCCGCGGAACTTCCCGACCCCAACATGATCTACAAGGTTCTGTTCGATGTCTCGAAACCGGCCCCGAAGATCGACGACGTGAACCCGGTGCTCGACATGCTCGCCCGTTATGTCAACACGCTGGACAAATGGGGCGTGCCGGCGGAGCATCGGAAGCTCGCGGTGATTTTCCACCAGGGCGGCGACCTGTTGATCCTGAACAATGCCGCCTACAAAGCCCGCACCGGGCACGACAACCCCAACATCTCTCTGATTGAAAAACTCAGCAAAGCAGGCGTCGAGTTCCATGCCTGCGGCCAAGGCGTTCTCGCCAACAAGGTCGATCCGAAAATGATCTTGCCGGAGATTCACGTGGATCTTTGGGCGCTGGTTTCGATCGTGAACTTCGAAATGCGCGGCTACGCGCGCCTGGCGAATTAGTCCTGCCGCGGGCTTAGCTGAGCCGGGTCGTGACTTCCCACGGCTTCTTGTCCTGCGTCGAGTCGCGCTCCTCCACACGATCATACATGTGGTGCGCCGAAGTCGACCCAAGTCCCTCGTTGTAATAGCTCTCGATCCCGAGCCCTTCGCGCAGGTCCTCGACGAAATCGTGTAGCGCATGCAGGTGTTCCGCCCGCGCCGGCATCTTCTTCCCGCTCGGCGTAGCGAGAAACATCTGGTATCCTCCGCTCCACGGCTCAGCGATCTCAGAGCCGACGACCACGCCGCAAGCGGAGATGTGCGGAGGCTCCGCCCCGCGGTCCTCCAAAATCGCAGCCACGTTTCCGCGCGAGACGCGCACTTTGCCGCCGCCCTCCGATTGCGGCGTGATGCCAAACTGCTTCAGATTCGCCACACGATCGGCGAGCGTCAGAACTTTGGGCTTCTCCCGGCGAAAGAACATACCGCTTACTATAATGCCAAAGTGCGTTTTCTCCTGTCTCTTGACGAAGGCACCACCAGTGCC
>DAIDIH010000256.1 GCA_027459465.1 Bryobacterales bacterium
AGAACGTAGACCCTTCATTCATCACGCTTTCCACACGCGCTTCCCCGCCCTGCGCCCGGGCCAGATGTTTCACGATCGCCAGGCCCAGCCCCGTCCCGCCCAACTCGCGCGACCGCGCCTTATCCACCCGGTAAAACCGCTCGAACAGCCGCGGCAGCTCCTGCTCCGGAATTCCCACCCCCGTATCCCGGACGTAAATCTCCACCTTCTCCGGCATCGAGTTCTCCACCGGCCGCGCCCCGACATAAATAAACCCGCCCGCCGGCGTGTACTTCAACGCGTTGTCGAGCAGGTTCATCAGAATCTGGTGCACCGCTTCCGAATCGCAGAACACCTCCGTGTCCTCCGCCGCCGCCTCGATCACGATGCGCACTTCTTTCTTATCCGCCAGCGGCTGCATCGACTCGACATTCTGCCGCAGCAGCGCATTCACGTAGTAGCCCGCGAACTGGAATTTCTGCGTCTTCAGCTCAATCCGCGACAGCGTCAGCAGGTCCGCCGTCAGCCGCCCCAGCCGCTCCGCGTTCTGCTTGATGATCCCCAGAAAACGCAGGTTGTGCTCGGAATCGTGGATCGCGCCGTCGATCAGCGTATCCGTGTAGCCCTGGATCGAAGCCAGCGGCGTCCGCAGCTCATGCGACACGTTGATCACGAAGTCCTTCCGCACCCGCTCGAGCTTTTCCATCTCGCTCTGCTCGCGCTGCAACTCCGTCACCGTCCGCTCCAGCTTCGCGCCGGTCTCGTTCAGCCGGTCGCTCAAGATGGACAACTCGTCTTTCCCGTGTGTTTCCAGCCGCGCATGAAAGTTGCCCGCCGCCAGCTTTCCTGTGTACTCGATGATCGCCCCCAGCCGCCGCGCGAAGTACCGCGAAAACAGCGCCGCCAGGGCAAAGAACGGAAGAAACGCCACCGCCGTCGACGCGATCACGCGGCGCCGGATCGTGTTCACCTGCTCGTGAATCCGCTTAAGCGACCGCGCCAGGCGCACCGCGTACGGCCCCGCCGGAACCGCCACGTACAGCAGATCCTGGTCGATGGTGTGGGAATGGCGGATGCTCCAGCCAGTACGGCCGTCAAATGCCTCCATCAGCTCCGGACGATGGCGATGATTCTCCATCCGCGCCGGGTCCGCGTCGGAGTCGGCCAGCACGCGGCCGTCCGGAGCCACCACGGTCAGCCTCGCCCCGGCCACTTGCGCCAGAAGATGGCATTCCGAGACCAGCGTTTCGGGCGGCCGCGATGCCAGCATGTGGCTCTTCTCTTCCAGGCTTCGCCGGGTGTCCTCGAGATATCCGGCCAGCGTGCTTCGCGCCGCAAGGAAATCCACTGTGAACAATGTCGCGCCCAACACCACAAGCAGGGCGGCGATCAGCTTCAGAAAGATTCGCGGTGCCAAGAAAGTCCTGATCTTATTCTACCGGGACGAAGCGCACCATACCTTACAGTCGCGTCTCGCCAGCAGCGCAAACCGGGCGTAGAGATTTCCCGGAATGCGCTCCAAACCCCGAAGACGCAGCACCCGGAAATCGAACCAGCCCGAGGCGGGATCGAGGATCCTTTCGCGCAGGGTTTCCGGGCTGTAGAAACGCCCATGGCGGTTGCCCCATCCACGCACGGCCCGAATCGTGCCCCCCGGATCGAACGGGCCATCGCCGTCGCAACTGTAGGTGGGGTCTGTCTGCGTGAAGGGCTCCGGCGAAAGATAGAGCGGAATGATGACAACGCGTCCGGAAGGCCGGATCACACGCGCCAACTCCCGGAACAATGCGGTATCGGAAGCGCCCTCGAAATGTTCCAACGAGCACGTGAGCGTCGCTTTCGTGACGGAGCCGGCGGCCAGTTCCATCGCGCAGGCATCGCCGCCAAACCACTGCACCCGCGCCCGGCGCCGCCACCAACACCACCAAGGCGCCAGCCGGGCCGCCACGATTGACGGGTCGTAGGGGCAGCGATCCGTGATTTCTCGCGGGTACATATAATCCTGGCCAAAAGCGCTACAGCCCCGCAATTCCGCGGCGATCAGCGGCAGCGGAGAGCGTTCGCTCGCCACGTCGACGAGCAAGTCTCGCGGCTCCAGTTCCAGAAGTTCCACGGCCGCGAAATGCTCAAAGGATTTTTCGGCGAGATTTCCCGCCGCGTAAGTCGGGAAGCGCTTTGCGTAGCCTACTTCCGTCACGTATGCCGCGTATCGCTCCGCTGGAACGTCCCATTCCTCTAGGGGCACTCCCAGCCGTTCCAGCGCGCTGAGGATCGTGGACACCGGATCGGGAGAGAAGACATCCGCCTCCCCGTCCACTACAGGCACAGCCGCTATGCGGCGCAAGCCCTCCAGCGCTTGCTCATGGCTCAGTCCCGTTACGCGGCGTTGATATTCGTAACCCAAGCCCAAGTCCTCCCGGAAGCGGGGTGTCAGAGCAGTCTTCCACTCTAGCGCAGCGTCACCGGGTGTGCGCCATCGCAGGCCACTGATACAAGCCATGCGCGGCGATGTAACGCGCCACCGCTGGTGGCAGATCCGCCGGCATCTCGCCCGCCGCCAGCTTCCGCCGGATCTCCGACGAGGAATCCGGCAGCAACACCGTGTCGAGCCGCTCCACCCGCGCCCCTTCCGGAACCCTGTACTCGTGCCCAGGCCGCGTCACCACAATGAACCGCACCAGCGCCACCACCTCCCGCCACCGCTTCCACTTGTCGATCTCGGCGAACGCGTCGGCGCCGATCAGGAAATACGGCTCCGGGTCCCGCGCGCGAAGCTTCTCAATCGTCAGAATCGAATAACTCGGCCCCGGCCCTTCCTCGATCCTCGATGGCTCAAACCGCGGATCCTCCGCGCACGCCAGTTCCACCATCCGGTACCTGTGCTCGAAACTCTCCGTCGTCTGTCCCGGCTTGTGTGGCGGATTCCCCGCCGGAATGAACAGGACACGGTCGAGCGCGAACGCGTCCGCAGCCTCGCGGGCGACCTTCAAATGAGCATTGTGAATGGGGTCGAATGTCCCCCCGAAAATGGCGATCGGCACAGTCAGCGGCCCTAGGCCGTCTCTTCAGTTTACGCGCCCCGCGGCGCCCTCTCCATTTCCGCCGGCGCGCCCTAGAACGTCAGCCCGATCAGAAACTCCGCCTGGTTCTGTTCCGATTGCAGATTCAGAAACGGGCCGAACGGGACAACGCCGCTATTAACCGAACCCCAGTGCGTGTAGCGCAGCTCCGGCGAAACATGAATCTTCAGCAGACCCACTTCCACCCCGCCGCCAATCGTGAACCCCGCCCCGCTCAGCGACAGGTTGTGCGGCGAAGCATGGCGGAACGATGGCCCCGCCTCAACATACGGCTTGATGAGCGGGAACGCGAACCGGTACTTTCCCAGGATCGGAAACTCCCAGGAGCTGTCGGTCTGGTTGATCGGAGTTTGCCCAGCCGGCTGCAACGTGTAATTCAATGGCCGGTAGAGCGCGTCCACTTCCACTCCGAAGCCCAACGGCAGCCAAAGCCCCGCCATCGGCCCGATGACGTATCCCTTGGAATCGCTGAAAACGCTCCCCGGCAAGCCGGTGAAGGTTTGCACCGGGTTGGTCAACGGAACGCCGCCTTTCACGCCGAACTCGAACGACTGGCCGGAAACGGTCGCGGCCGTCAAGAACAAAATCAAGACAAAATGTTTCAACATCTACTCTCACTTTATCCGTTCAGAAGCCGGAGGCGCATGTTGCGAAACTCCACCCGCATCGGCTGCCCGGCATGAAGTTGCAGCGCAATCACCCCCGTCCGCGCGCTGTCATCGTGCAACTCCGCGGTTACAAGATCGTTCACCTTCAACTGGATGAAATCGCCGTCGCAGCGCACCTCATAGCTGTTCCATCCGCCCGGCTTCACAACTCGCTCGGCCTTGCCCTTCCATCCGTTGACGATCGTCCCGCGCGTGCCTCGCTCGTCGTAGATCGAGCCCCACCAGTTGTCCGCCGCCATGTCGGCTTGCAGACCCTGCACCGCCCAGTCCGCCAGACGCCGGCTCCGGAACTGAATGCCGCTGTTGTGATTGCGCAACCGCACCTCGGTACGTAAGACGAAGTTCGAATAATCCCGTTTCGTGATGAGAAACGAATTGTGAGTGATCGCGGTTTTATCCGTAGAACCAACCACCACCCCGTTCTGTACGCTCCACAGTCTCGGATCGCCGTCCCATCCGTCGAGGGTCTTACCGTCGAACATCGGGGTGAAGCCGGTTTCGTCGTCGGCCTCGAGCCTCGGCAAGGCCGCCAAACCGGCCGCGGCCAGAAAGGCCCTCCGGCTGAAATTCGCGGGAATTGGGTCGTTGGGGAATTGCAACGCAGGTTTCATTGGATAATAAGTATAGGCGCGGTGGTAACGCCAAGCCAAATCAGCCGTGAACGAGAACGTCGCAACACCCACACAGCCCAGCCGGGCCTACCGCATAGAAACCGCCATCAAAATCGCCTGCGTGGCCCTGGCCATCGGCGGCACGATTTGGGCGCTCCTGCCGGCCCGGGCTCATCCGGGCTCGAGCGTGCGCAGCGTCAGCGCCCGCACGCACACCATGCCCGATTTCTCCCTGGCCACACTCGACGGGCATAAATGGAAACTCAGCGAGCATCGCGGCGACGTCGTGCTCGTGAATTTTTGGGCCACCTGGTGCCCGCCCTGCCGCGCCGAAATCCCCAGCTTCATGAAGCTTTCCCGGCAACTTGCCGGACAACCCTTCGCCATCGCCGGCATCGCCATGGACGACGGTGGCGCTACCGATGTCGCCCCGTTCGTGCGGAACGAGCACATGAACTACCCGGTCCTGCTGCCCGATTCTTCTTTCTCGCTCGGCGACGGCATCGATTCGCTGCCCACCAGTTTCCTCGTGGACAAGCAAGGGCGTATCGCAAAGGTCTACGTGGGCGAAGTGGATCCCGACGCGCTCAGCGAAGACGTTCACTCCCTGCTCAACGAAAAACTCTGAGCGCCTCTACGCGCTCGAAGTTTGCAGCCTCGCGGCCGTATTGGCCAGTTCATCGCAGCGGTTGTTGTCTTCGTGCGAAGCGTGGCCTTTCGTCCAGGCCCACTCCGTTTTGTGCCGCGCCGCCTGCTCGTCGAGGTCCCGCCACAGGTCCTGATTCACCACCGGCGCTTTCGTCGACGTCTTCCAGCCATTCCGTTTCCACCGCGCAATCCACTGCGTGATCCCGTTCTTCAGATACTGCGAGTCGGTGACAACCTCCACCTCGCACGGCTCCTTCAGCGCCCTCAGTCCTTCCACCGCCGCTTTCAGTTCCATCCGGTTGTTCGTCGTCCGCGGCTCCGAACCGAATATCTCTTTCTTTTTGCCGTTGTAACGCAAAATGCAGGCCCATCCGCCCGGACCCGGATTGCCTAGGCACGACCCATCGGTAATCAAAACAACGCGTTTCATCGTTCAGGAATGTACGCCGCGAGCCCTCTCCAGACGCCTCAGGCCACCGCTTCCAGCTCGCGCGCGAAAAACTGCTCCACAACGCCGAGGATCGCCGCCGGATCCTTCTCGCAGTAAATCGCCGCGCGCAGCGTGCTGCCGTTCCGCACACCATGCGTGAAGTAGGTGGCGAACTGCTTCATCTTCCCCGCCGCGTCCGCCTCGCGACGCTCAATCAGCATGTCGTAGTAAGTCCGCATCAGCGTGTAGCGCTCGCGCTCCGGCGGATGGTAGTAAGTGCCGGTCGCCAAAAACTCCTGAATCTGCCGGAAAATCCACGGATTTGACGACGCCGCCCGGCCGATCATCACCGCGTCGCACCCGCTCTCCCGCATCATCCGCACCGCGTCTTCCGGACTGTTCACGTCCCCGTTTCCGATCACCGGAATCTTCACCGCCGCCTTCACTTCCGCAATCCGCGTCCAGTCCGAGCAGCCGCTGTAGCCCTGTTCGCGAGTCCGCGGATGCAGCGCGACACCCTGCAAGCCGCAGTCCTCGGCCAGCCGCGCCATCTTCACGTACACCAGGTCGCGGTCGTTCCACCCCGCTCGGAATTTCATCGTCAAAGGAATCGAAATCGCCGCCCGCACCTGCCTCAGAATCTGCTCCACCAACGGCAAATCCCGCAGCAGCCCCGAGCCGCCGTTGCACTTCACCACCTTGTTCACCGGGCAGCCGAAGTTGATGTCCACGATGTCGAAGCCAAAGTCTTCGCAGACTCGCGCGGCCTCCGCCATCACCACCGGGTCCGAACCGAACAACTGCGCGGAAATCGGCCGTTCCTCGGGTCGGAAGTATAAGTAACGGAACGTCTTAGTCGGCTTCTTCGCCTTCCCGGCCGCCACCACGCCGTGCGAACTGGTGAACTCGGTCATCAACAGGCCGCAGCCCCCCTGCGCCCGAATCAGCCGCCGGAACACGGTATCGGTTACCCCCGCCATCGGAGCCAGTACACTCGCCGGTGCAATGCGGACCCCGCCAATCGAAAACGGCTCGGAAAGAGACGCCATTCTTTTTATTTTACCGGCCCGCGCCCGGCCTTTGCTCTGCCTGGCGAAACGCGAGACCTTCCGATTACGTACAAAATACTTGGAGAGGGGAAATCCCGATGGCGACAAATGGAAAGGTTGTGGCGGCATTCCTGGGCGGCGCCGTGGCGGCGTCCGCCGTGATGTTCTTCGTACTGAAGCGAACTTCTCCGCCTCCCGCGGCAACCAGCACGGTGGCGCAGGCGACGGCGCCCGCGGTTCTTCCTCCGGCCGCGGCCAAGCCGTCGCCTGCCCCCATCGCGCCCGCCGCGGTCGAAGCACCCGCTCCGGCGCCGCCCAAACCGGTACCCGCGCGCTCCCCCGTGCGTGTCAAACAGCACTTGATAGCCGCCCGCAAGGCCGCCCCGGCCATAACCAAAGAACCGGCGCTGCCCCCCGCACCCGCCATCCAAAGTGAACCCGCGCAACCGGATGAGGCCGCCATGTCCGATAACGGCGAAGTCGTACCCGCCGAGGTCGCACCCGCCCCGCCGCATGTGGTCACGCTCAAGCAAGGAACTATGCTGCGCGTGCGCATCGGGGAAACCATCGCCGCCTCCGCCCGCCAGCCCGGCGACGAATTCCTCGCTACCCTCGAAGAGCCCCTCGTGATTGACGGCTTCATCATCGCCGACCGCGGCGCCCACGTCCAGGGCCGCGTCGTCGAGGCCCAACCCGCCGGCAAGGTCAAGGGCGTCGCGCGCCTCGGCCTCGAGTTGGCCCGCATCCACACCACCGACAACCAGTGGGTCAAAATCCAGACCAACGAGTACGTTCAGGAAGGAAAAACCGCCAAGAAGCGCGACCTCGCCGAAGTAATCGGTGGCTCCGGCCTCGGCGCCCTCATCGGCGCTGCGGCCGGCGGAGGCCCCGGCGCTGCGGTCGGCGCGGCCACGGGCGGCATGGCCGGCGGCGCGGTCGTCCTCTCCCAGCGCGGCCCGGACGCCGCCGTCCCCGTCGAATCCCGCATCACCTTCCGCGTCGCTCAACCCGTCCGCATCACGGAAAAACTCAACTGATCCGCGGGCCGTTGCAAGCCCGGCGCGGCTCTGCTACGGTACCAGCCAGGGCATGCCTCACGGACTCATTCGAATCGTCGTCCTTCTGGCAATCACAGCCATGGCGGGCAACACCGCCTGTCTCAACGACTGCCTGGCCGCCGGATTCTCGAACCCGCCCTCCCACAACTGCTGCCATCACCAACGTTCAAGCCGGGACTCCGGAACCAACGGCTGCGCCCATGCCCACGCCGCTCTGCTGGCTGACCGCGGAAATGTCTCCCACATCAGCCCACCACCGGCCTCCGTCCCAACCCTAAGCCCCTTGCCCGTACGAATCCACGTATTCTCCGGCCAGGCTCCCGTGCCCCCGGTTTCCGACTCCCCGCCTCGCTCGTCTATCACTGTCCTTCGTATCTGACTGCTGCGTCCCCCTGACTGCCGCTACAAGGAGCGCAGGACGCCCGTCCGTCCTTTTGCGCCCCACTAGACTTCTGCCTCCGCGAAAGGAATGGATATGCAACTCAGACGCAGTTTTCTTCAACGCGCCTTCGGGCTCGGCCTCGGCGCCGCCGCCGTCCCCCGCATCCCCGCCGGGCCATCTTCACCCTCCTCCGTCCCCGTCGTCACGCCCGATGTCCCCGATCTCCCCTTCACACTCGACGGCGCCGTTAAGGTCTTTCATCTCGTCGCCGAACCCGTCAAGCAGGAAATCGTCCCCGGCCGCATCCTCGACCTCTGGGGCTTCAACGGCAGCGCTCCCGGCCCCACCATTCACGCGAGCGAAGGCGACCGCGTGCGCATCGTCTTCGACAACCATCTGCCCGAGCCCACCAGCATCCATTGGCACGGCCTCGAGTTGCCGATCGAAATGGACGGCGTGCCCGGCGTCGGCCAGCCACCCGTCGAACCCGGCGGCCGCTTCCTCTACGAGTTCTCCCTCCACCAGAACGGAACGTTCTTCTATCACTCCCACATGGCCATGCAGGAAATGGCCGGCATGCTCGGCGGCTTCCTCATCTACCCCCGCACGCCCTACACGCCCGCCGTCGACAAAGACTTCCTGATTCTGCTGCAAGAATACGCGGTCCTGCCCAACAGCACCATCCCCAATACCATGAACATGGAGTTCAACTGGCTCACCTTCAACGGAAAATCCAGTCCCGCCTCAACCCCCTTAATCGTCCGCCAGGGCGAGCGCGTCCGCGTCCGTCTCGTCAATCTTGGAATGGACCATCACCCCATCCACCTCCACGGCTTCACCTTCTGGGTCACGGGCCACGAAGGCGCGCGGCTGCCCGAAGCAATCTGGGCGCGCGGCAACACTACGCTCGTCGGCGTCGCGCAAGCTCGCGATTTCGAATTCATCGCCGACCGCATCGGCGACTGGATGCTTCACTGCCACCTGCCCCACCACATGATGAACCAGATGTCATCGAGCGTGGGCCCGATGACTCGCCCTAGCCACGGCATGAGCGCCGGCCTCAGCATGGAGGAAGCCATGGGTATGCCTCGCGGCGGCGCCGCGACGGCCGAAAACAAGCAGCCAAGCCTCGGCCGCGGCATGGGCGTCGGCGCAACCGCCGAGACACCACAACGCAACGGCCCACTGTCGGAACGGCAGGCCGCCGAAGCCATGCCGGGGATGAATCACGGCGCCATGCACAACGCCCCACAAGCCCCGCCCGTTCCCCTCTACCCGCAAGACGCCTTCATGGAGGGCCCGATGATGGCCATGGACGAAGCGGTCGCAAAACCGGAAACCTTCGGCCTGCCCCCAGGCTGGAGCGGCTACATGGGCGGCATGATGACGCTCCTCCGCGTGCTCCCACCCCCGATGTACGACAAGATCCTCGAACTGAAAGCGCGCCAACAATCCCGGCCCGCCTCGCCGAAGGAGGCCAAATGAACCGCCACGCTTTCGCTCTCGCCGCGATCGTTCTCCTCGCCCCCGCACGGGCGCAAATCTCCCCGCCCGCCCCCGAACCCGGCCTTCACCTCGAAGACATCGAGCGCATCGCCATCGCCAACAACCCCACCATCCCGCAGGCCGAGGCCAGCCTTCGCATGGCGGAAGGCCTCGCACGCCAGGCCGGCCTTTACCCCAACCCCACGGTCGGTTACTACGGCGATGAGATTCGCGGCGGCTACCTCGGCGGCGGACAGCAGGGCGGTTACCTCAGCCAGACCATCGTGCTCGGCGGCAAACTCGGAGCCGCGCGCCGCGTGGCCACCATCCGCGCCCACCAGGCGGCCACCACCATCGAAATGCAGCGCCTGCGCGTCCTAAGCAACGTCCGCTCGCTCTTCTACCACGCACTCTCCGCCCAAAGGCTCGTCGAAGTGCGCCAGAATCTCGCCCGCCTTGCAGCCGACGCCGTCGCCACCACGCATCAGCTCGGCAACGTCGGCCAGGCCGACCGCCCCGATATTCTTCAGGCCGAAGTGGAGCAACAGGAAGCGCAGATGGGTGTCCTCGTCGCCACCGAGCAGCTTCACGCCGCCTGGCGCGCCCTCGCCGCCGTCTCCGGCAAACCCGATATGCCCCTCGCGCACCTCGACGGCGACCTCGAAGCCGTTCCCGATCTCAACTACGCCAATTGGCTCGCCCGCACCCTCCACGACAGCCCGGAAGTAAAGTTCGCCCGGCAGGAACTGCAGCGCGCCGAGGCCTCGCTGACCGTGGCCCGCAAAGCCCCCATCCCGGATCTCGAGGTCACCGGAATCGTTGTCCAGAACTTCGAACCCCTCGAAGTTCCCTCCGCCCGAATCACCGGAGTACAAGCCGGCGCGCAGGTCGGCGTCGAACTGCCCCTCTTCAATCGCAACCAGGGCAACATCACCGCCGCCCGCGAAGACATCGAACGCGCCCGCCAGGATCTCTCGCGCCTCGAAATGCAACTCCAGCGCGATCTCGCCGCCCGGTTCGACGGCTACAATTCCGCCCGCCTCATCGTGCGGCAGTACAAGACCGGCATGATGCCGCGCGCCGAACAGGCCTACAAGATGTACCGCGCCAACTACCAGAACATGGCCGGCGCCTACCCGCAGGTCTTAATCAGCCAGCGCACGTTGTTCCAGCTCGAGGCTGGCTACGTCCAGGCGCTCGACCACGCCTGGCAAAGCGCGCTCGCCATCGAGGCGTTTGGCCTGATGGACGGCCTCGCCGCGCCACCATCCGTTTCACTCCCGGGAGCCCCCAGCCCGCCCGCCGCCCCGCCCGCCACCATCATGGCTCCCTAGCCCCACGCCACGCCTCCACGATGCGCAACTTGCCGCCGGCCGTAAGGGGAATATCGTCTACTTCCCGGATCTCCACCCGCACCCCGGCCGGCAACAGTTTCTCGAATCCGCCGCGCAGCCGGCCGGCCTGCTCCTCGCCGAATCCTTCCTCCCGCTGCACCTCGACCTCCAGGCTCGCCGGAGATGTCTGAACAATCCGAAACCGCCGCACTCCCTCAATGGATTGCGCTACCTCAATCAGCCGGCACGGCCCCAGCCACTGCCCATCGGGCAGCGGAAGATGGTCGGCCACCCGCCCCACGATCTTGTCAATCGCGCCGAATCCGATCCGGCAGCCTCGGGGCGCCGCCGGCCGCCGCACCACGTCGCCGATCTCATAACGAATCAGCGGCATCGCGAAAGAATGCAGCGCCGTCAGAACCAGGCTGCCCTCCTCCCCGGCGCCGGCCTGTCTTCCGTCCTCGGTGATCACCTCGGCGTACACCGCGTCGTCGCAGGTGTGATACAACCCGCATCGAACGCACTCCCACGCAACCAGATTCACCTCCGTCGCCCCGTAAAAGTCCACCACCCGGCAGCCCAGCGTCTCCTCGAGCCGCTTCCGCGTGGCGCCAGTGAGCAACTCCGCCCCGCAGAACACCCGCCGCAATTTCCGGCTCCGAAGATTCGATTCGCCGAACAGCGGCAGCAGAATGTCAAGAATGTTGGGCATCGCGCAAAGCACATCGAACCGCTTCTTCTCAAGCTCCGCCAGGATCTGGGTATGCGGCTGCCCGTCGCTCACCGCATCGCAGCGAAATAGCCCAAGCCGGTGCGGCAGCGTCCTCACCGGCGCCGATCCAATCTTCATCCGCGCGTCCCACGGCCGCAGACCCGAAAGAACCTCCGCCCGAAGCCGGTGCGCAAACAGCGTGTATTCCTCGCCGCGCGTCCGCACGAACCGCACCGGCTCGCCCGTCGTCCCCGAAGAGATCTCCGCGAGGCACGACGCCTCGTCCACTCCCCGCGCCAGCAACTCGCCGTCGCGGCACGCCCTCAGGTCCGCCTTGGTCAATATAGGCAGCCGCTGTAGATCCGCTCCACCCCGGATCTCCTCCGGCCGGATCCCCGCATCCTCGAAACGCCGCCGGTAAAACGCCACATTGCGCCAGGCGTGATGAATCAGCCGCCGGATCCGCGCATCCTGATACGCCCGCACCCGCTCCGGCGCCAGAAACGGCCGTTGCGCAAACCCGGCCCAGTGTCTGATTTCCAACCCGCTCATTGCGCGCTTTGCGCTTTCATGTAACTCGCCAGTATCTCCGCCACCACTTCCACCTGCGGCTCCCCAAGCATCGTCAGATGACTCCCCGGAATCCCGTGTATCGCCAGTCCCTCTCCAGCCAGCCCTTGCCAACCCATCTCCGGGTAATCATACGCGTCCAGCCGCGGCTCGGCCACTCGGAAAAGAATCAGCCTCCCCCGCCACGCTTCCGGAACATACCGGGACGCGGCCGAACGAATCGCCCCGGCCGTATGCTGAGTCTCTACCGGCCGCCGGATTCCAGCGGCGGTCCGCGCGCGCCGCATCCGTTCCCCCCAACGCTGCCGGCTCAGCTTGACCATCGCGCCGCCCTTCGTCCAAAGATATCCCGGAGCACCCGCCCGGCCCGCCCTCCTCACCGCCCGCTGCTGATACACAAATCGCCGCCAGTACAGGTCCACCACATAGCCGAGCCGGGTAAGCGGTCCCACCTTCCTCAGCCACGCGTGATTGTAGCAATCGAGCAGCGCCACCAGCCCCACCGGCTTCCCTCGCGCCGCCAACTGCTGCGCCATCTCATACGCCACGAACCCGCCCGTGCAAACGCCGGCCAGGTGATATGGCCCCTCCGGTTGCACCTCCAGAATTTCGCTCACATACAGCGCCGCCAGTTCTTCAACCCGATACCCGTCCTCGGCCCCAAGCGGAAACCGGAACGCCGTCAGCGGCTGGCCGGTCCCCAGGTGCCGCGCCAGATGGAAGAATCCCACCTCGTCGCCGCTCGACCCGGGAATGCAAAACAGCGCCGGCGCGTCCGTCCCGGCCCGCACTACCATGCGCAGCGCGTCCCGCTCCGCCCGCACTCCTTTCGCCGGCGCTTTGAGACTCCGCATCACCCCCATCGCCGTCGGCTCTTCCAGAAACGCAACCATCGAAATGTCGCGCCCACCCGTCGCGCGAAGCTGCGCCAGCACCATCCCCGCCAGCAGCGAATCGCCCCCAAGGTCGAAAAAGTTGTCCCGCATCCCCACCCGCTCCACGCCCAGCGTCGCGGCGAAAAGATTCGCGATCTCCTGCTCCTCTTTTGACTGCGGCGCGACAAACTCCGCCACACCCGCCGTCGGCCGCATCGTTCCCACTCCCAGTTTCTCCGCCAGCCCGATCCGTTGAATCTTCCCGCTCGGCCCCTTCGGAATCTCCGGCACCAGCAGAATCTTCTCCGGTACCTTGAAGCTCGCCAGGCTCCCCGAAGCGAATTCACGCAACTCCCGCTCCCCCGCCTCCCGCCCCGGCTTCAACACCACCGCCGCCGCCACCGTCTCACCCAGCAACGGGTGCGGCGCCGCGAATGCCGCCGCCTGGCCCACCGCCGGATGCCGCAGCAGAACTTCGTCCACCTCCCGCGGCGCAATCTTCTCCCCGCCCCGGTTGATGATCTCCTTCCGCCGCCCGATCAGGAACAGGTATCCGTCTTCGTCGAGATACCCTTCATCGCCCGTCCGGAACCACCCGTTGGTAAACGAACGCTCATTCGCCTCCGGGTTCTTCTCATAGCCCGCCGTTACGTTCGGCCCGCGGATCACCACCTCGCCCGCCGCACCCCGCCTCAGCAGGTTCCCCGCATCGTCCATCACCGCCACTTCCGGACCCGCCGCCACACCCACCGACCCCGGCTTCCGCCGCCCCGGCGGCAACGCGTTCGACGCCATCTGGTGCGCCGCCTCCGTCATCCCGTACGCCTCGATCACCAGCGCCCGAAACATCGCCTCCATCTCTTCCATCAGCGAAGGCGCCAGAGCCGAAGAACACGAACGGATCAACCGGAACGAATGCCGCGCCGCCAACGCCGGCTTGGCTTGCGCCCGCTCGAGCACCGACTGATGAATCGTCGGAACCGCCGTATACCAGGTCGGCCGGAACTCCTCCACCCACTCGAAAAACCGCGGCGCCACAAATCCGGGGCAACAAACCACGCTGCCGCCCCGCGCCAGCGTCGCCCCCACACCTCGCGCCTCCGTTGCAAGCCCACCTATACGCTTCACCACCGCAGCGAGACCGCCATACGTCAGCGCCTCGCACTCCGGAGCCAGCACCGCGGGAGCGTCCGGCCATAACTCCGCCTGAACGCACATCATGCGTCCCACGATCCGCTCGCTCATTCCCGCTTCCTTTCCACGGTCGTCCGGTCCCAGCGTGCGCCCGCGCCTACGGCCTAAGTCCAAAAAAGCCGCGCAATCCGCGGCCCATCCTTGAATCAATCCAGTACGTCTAGAACGCGCTTCTCATTGCCGAATCTGGTCTGGCAGCTTAGACTGGCAGATTGGAGATTAGTGTCGTCATCCCGGTTTTCAACGATGCACTCTCTCTCGCCCGCTGTCTCCAGGCCCTAAAGCACTCCACGCTCCAGCCTCGGGAGTGCATCGTTGTCGATGACGGCTCTACCGACAACTCCCCCGCCATCGCGCGCCAGGCCGGCGCTTCCCTCCTCCGCACACCCCGCCGCATGGGCCCCGCAGCCGCGCGTAACCGCGGCGCCGCTTTTGCCAAAGGCGGCCTGATTGTCTTCATCGACTCCGCTGTCTGTGTCCACCCGGACACGCTCGGCCGCATCCACGCGCGCTTTGCCTGCGACACCACCCTCGACGCCCTGATCGGCTCTTACGACGACGAACCGGACAGCCCGGGCCTCGTTTCCCAGTACAAGAACCTCCTGCACCACTTCATGCACCAGCATTCGGGTAAGGAAGCTTCCACTTTCTGGACCGGCTGCGGCGCAATCCGCCGCGAAGTCTTCCTCCGTATCGGCGGCTTCGACGAGTCCTATGTCCGGCCGTGCATCGAAGACATCGCCCTCGGGCATCGCCTCCGCCGCGCCGGCTACCGGATCGAACTCGACACCGCCGTCCAGGTCAAGCACCTGAAACGGTGGTCCCTCGCTTCGTGGCTTCATACCGACATCTGGCGCCGCGCCCTGCCCTGGACGCGACTCATCCTTCGTTCTTCCACGCTCCCCGACCATCTGAACGTAGCCGTCTCCGAGCGCATTGCCGGTGTCTCCGTTTTCTCCCTCGTGGCCGTCGCCACCGCTCTTCTTGTCTCCGGCCACTGGGCTCTCGCTCTGGCGCCGCTCGCCGCTGCCGTACCTGTGAGCGTCAATTTCTACCGCTTCATCGCCAACAAACGCGGCTGGGGCTTCGCCGCCGGCGTCGTGCCTCTACACCTGGCCTACTACGTCTATAGCTGCCTCGCATTCGGAGCCGGTGTCCTGCTGCACTTTCTAAAGTGGCGCTGGGAGCCGGAACCCGCCGTCCAATCCGCCGTCCGCGCCGTGGAGCATCACGTCGCTACAGCCGCGTCAGGGCATGCCACGTCCCGCTCAAAATCCCCATCGCCTGCGGGCTGAGTTGCAGCAGCACGCGTAACTCCACCAGCACCGCCGGCAAAACAAACCACCGCGGCCCACCCCGAAACGCTCGCAATCCCACAAGAAAAAACAAAGGCGTGTACGGCCGCCCAAAGCCGTACGCCGATTTCCAGAATCCCGGCCCGCTCGCCAGCGCGAACAGCACCAGACATGCGCCGACCGCCCACCACTCGGCATCAACGCTCCGCCGCCATCGCCACAAACACCAAAGCGCGAGCAAAACCGCCAGCGTCATTCCGCACAGCGCCAACTCGTCGAAGAATTGAACGACGTGCTGCTTCACCGGGCCAAACGGATAGCTCAACGGATGCATCATCTGCAGCGGAATCCCCACAAACGGATGCCGGAAAAACCACGGTTGCACGATCCCGTGCCCGCCACCTGCACCCGCGCGCCGGGGCATCGCCACGGTAATCCATCGGTACCAGACCAGCATCGGAATCGCCGCCGCCCCCATCGCCATTCCCCGCAGCCACCTCCGCCGGCCGAATGCGTCCATGGAACTGGCGCCGATGAACAGCAATCCCGTTTCCCGCGCCAGGGCCGCCGCCGTCAGCACCAACCACAGCGGCCGCACCGCGTCCTTCCGGGCATACCACACGAATCCCGCGCACAACGCCGTCAGCGTCAGATCCACCGTCATCCGGTCGGCCGAAATCATCGCCGCCGGCAAGGCGAGAAACGCCAGGCCCCATGCCCCCGCCCAACCGTACGACAGCGCATACCGGCCTAGCCAATAGATGCCGGCAAAGATCGACAGCAGGATCACCGCATCGTACGCGGCATCCACAAACCCCGCCTGACCGCCCGCGGCCAGCCACGCCAGCGCCGGCACCAAAATCAGCCGGTACCTCCAAACGCGGTCGTCAAACGAAGCGCCCCACGCCTTCCGGAACCACGGGTCGTGCGCCACGTAGCGGTAAAACTGCCCGTCATAGCCAGGTGACCCGGGAAACACGTACGTACCCCCGGCAAGTTCCGCGGGCGCCGGAAGCTGCGTTCCCGTGCAAAACAGCGCCGTCCAGTTCCCGCCGTAGTTGAAATGGACCGTCGCCGCCTGCCACGTCAGCACCAGCAGAACCCCAACCGCGGCATAAAGCAGGCAGTTCTTCCGCCGCGCCGCCTCCCTGTCTGACGAAACTCGCTCCGTCGGGATTGGTTGCGTCATAGCGCGGAGATCAAGCGAAAAATGACAGTATACTATCCAGGACCCGAAATCACGCCGGATAAATCAAATCGTCAAGCCAGCCCGCCGGACAGCCAACCCCGAACCAAGTCCTGGTACCTCGACCCCCTCGTCGCCGCGCAAAAACGCGAAGTGCATCAGCGCCTCGTCCGCCGTTGGCTGAACGGCGCCGCTCCCCGCTCCGTCCTCAAGACCGACGTCTTCGAAGAAGCCTTCGGCCGCGACCAGATTCTCTTCGACCTGTTTCCCGAAGCGGGCCTCGTCGTCGGCATCGACATCGACCCCGCTCACGTCGCCGCCGCTCACCGCCACGCGCCGCCTCGAAGCCTTTCCTTCCTCGTCACCGACGTCCGCCGCACGGCCCTCCGTCCCTCGTGCTTCGACCTGATCGTCTCCAACTCAACCCTCGATCACTTCAAAACCCCCGCCGAACTCCGCGCCTCCCTCGCCGAACTCGCGCGCCTCCTCCGTCCCGGCGGAACGCTCGTCGTCACCCTCGACAACCCGCGCAACCCGCTCTATCGCATCCTCCGCTGGCTGAGCCGCCGCCGCTTTGCCCCGTTCTCGCTCGGCTGCACCGCCTCGCGCCGTGAACTCAACGCATGGCTCGAAGCCTCCGGCCTCAACGTCACCGCCAATGATTGGCTCATCCACAATCCCCGGCTCCTCTCCACCGCCCTCTTCCTCGCCCTCCGCCGCGCACTCGGCCGCTCCGCCGACCCGCCCATCCGCGCCCTGCTCGGCCTGTTCAGCCTCCTCGGCCGCCTGCCCACACGAAGCCTCACAGCCTGCTTCGTCGCCGCCTGCGCCCGCAAACCGGCGGACCGGTCACCGGCTGGACCGTTCCATCCCCGGCCCGGCAGACAAAACACCCGCACGCAGTGAAAGACTTTCAGAACAGATCTGAGTGCCCTCCGGTGCGGACGAGGTGGAGGTCGTCTCCGTCGATTTTATAGATCAGCAGCCAATCCGGCTCAATGTGGCACTCGCGAAAATCCTTCCACTCGCCGGCGAGCGGATGGTCTTTGTAGCGCGGCGGTAATGGACCGCCCTCGATCAGCAGCAGGATCAGTTCGCGCAACTTGGCCATGTCCTTGCCGCGCTTCTGGGCGAGTTTCACATCACGCCGGAACTGGGCGCCGCGTACGGCATTCCGCACGGCTTAGAGGCCGAGGTCCTTGAACAGCGCGCCGGCGGATTTCAGACGCTTGCCTTTGCCCCGGCCGGCCGCGCGCATGGCCTTCACGGTGGTGGCGTTCGGCGCCTTCACATCGAATGGCAGTGCCTTCTCCGCGGCCACGCGGACGAGCAGCATGCGCACGGCGTCGGACACCGAGATCCCCATTCCGGCCAGCGCCTTTGCGGCACGCTGCTTCGTTCTTTCATCCACGCGAACGTGGACCATCGTGGTGGACATGACTTTTTCCCCTGAGATACATCGTATCTCACCCCATCATCAGGCGGCCGCAATCTGGAACACGGCAAGTCGCACGAAGCGGCGCCCAAAGCGGGTAAAGCGCGTCCACAATCGTGAAACACCGGCGGCGTTAGGGCCGCGCTCCAGAAAATGACTTCTTATCCTTTGCCCCGCAATACTCCTCAACGTTACTGAACACGCGGTAGCTGGACTTCGACCCACCGAGGGACCCTGGCTGCTGCCGGTCAAGTCGAGCAACGTTGTCGCGCCGCTCGTCATCCTTCGTGATCTCAAATCGCGATTTTAGTCTCGATCACATCGTAGTCAGCCTGCACGCCGCCATCGGAGGTGTCCAGAAGCCCTGCCGCCGTTAGCGCCTGAACGTCCGCATGGACATTGCTGTAGTCGCGCCCCAGCGCCTTCGCCAGCGCTCGCACACTGCTCACCTTGTGCCTGCGGACATAATGCAGCAACTCCATCCGTTTCCCCGTCATGACGCGGGCGAGAGCATCCCAACTCTCGAACGCGACATGGCGCTCATGGAAGGTCTCGCCTCGTTCAGCCCGGTGCCAGGCATTCACGAACCGCCGCGAAGCTTCTTCCTCCATCGCCCCGCCGACCGTGATCTTCACATCGCTCATTTGCCACCTCGCAAGGTCCGTACGTCGGACCAAAAATCAGCCACCAACTGCTCGACGCTGGTGAACGCATAGGCGGTCTCCGCGCCCTGAAAATGCCGATGATCGCCTTTGCCACGCTCGTTATCGTACCCCGCCTCGCGAACGCCTGGGCGGCCGTAGAACAGCGAATACTTCAGTCCATGGACGGACGGTGGCGCCGGCGACGGCATCCGGCGCGCGCAAGCCGCTGCTCGGCTTCGGATATTTCGCCATCCGCTCCCAGCCGGCCGATGGCGGTCGAGGCACTTTCCTCAAGAAACTCAAAGCTCCAACCGCCATCCATCACCGTCGACTGCGGTGGCGCGATGACGCTCAGGACCGGGAAGGGAGGGCGCCTGGGCCGCTGGCCCGCCGAACGGCAGGAAACTCGCCTATCTCCGCAACAGGCAACGATGCGTTACCGAGACGCGCCCGCAAGGAAGCGTCCGCCCCTCGACGACTTTCGACAGAGCGATGCCGCAACTACACCTGCGCGATCAAAGCCCGACGGGGCGAAACCGGCTGCAACAGCCCCTCGGTCCCGAGGGAGAAACTCGACAATCTCATAGCCGGGCAGATCGCCGAACTGAACAAGCGGCCCGCCGAGACCGGCTTGCCGCGCAAGCGGATCTATGACGCCATCGAGGCGGGCATTGCCGATCCCGACAACCCGGCGCCGAAGGAGCGCATCGTGAGCCAGAAGGCGTCCCGTGACCATTTGCGTGCCGCACCGGCGTAAAGCCCCGCCGCCCGCTATGCCCGGCGTTTGCAGTTCTGAACTGGCGGACAGGGGGGATTCGAACCCCCGGTACCGGTTTAGGCCAGTACGGCGGTTTAGCAACCAACGGTCGGCCATCCGGCCGGGAGTAGCACGTTCGGCATAGTGCACGTTACCGCTCGATAATCCGCTAGTTATCGGCCCAGCCGGTGCTGCCTTTGATCGCTTCCCCTCAGGCCGGTATCCCGATTCCTCTCGCAATTTGGTGGCAATGTTTCGAGCCGCCTTCGGCACGTGTACACCGCCTTGCTCTGCGGGCTCCAAGCCGCCTTGTTCACACTACGCAAATTGCGTATAGTGGGATAGACATGGCGGATGCGCCGATGACGGTCGTGGAGACCGCGCGCTTCCGGAAGGATGTGAAGCCGATGATGTCGGAGTCGGAACACGATGAACTCGTCGCGTTCGTAGGAGCGAACCCCGAGGCCGGCGAGATCATCCCGGAGACCGGCGGTGTTCGAAAAATCCGGTGGGCATTGGCCGGCCGGGGGAAACGCGGCGGCGCGCGAGTCATTTACTACTACCACAACGAGCGCCTGCCGGTATTCCTGCTGGCGGCCTACGCAAAGAACGAAAAGGCGGATCTTAGCATGGCCGAGCGCAATGCCATGAAGCGTTTGATTGCGGTCCTTGTGGCGAACTATCCGGCCGGTGATAGGAGGGCACGATGAACACGAAAGGGAAATCCAGGCGGGCGGCGAAGACTCCGGCGCCCCCGGCCAGGAAACGGAAAACCGTCGGCGGGCGCATCATCGAGGGATTGGAGGAGGCGATCGCGTGGACGCGCGGCGAAAACGAAAACGTTCGCGTCACTCTGGTTCACGTACCGGAGGTCGATGTGCGTGAGGTTCGCACCAGGATGGGCCTCAGCCAGGCTCAGTTCGCGGCCAAATTCGGTTTCCCGCCGGCCACCTTGCGGAATTGGGAACAGGGCCGCGCACGCCCGGATGCGCCGGCCCGGGTTCT
>DAIDIH010000257.1 GCA_027459465.1 Bryobacterales bacterium
CAACTCCCCGCTGAACCGAAGCCCATCGACGACGTTGTACTCCACACTCGATTCGCCCAGCCGGTCGATGAACCACAATCTCTTCTGGCCGTAGGACAGTGGCAGCTCTTCAGGCCGCGGTTCGCGCGTCAGCGGGGGGCGTGCGAGCCCGCTCCAGCGCAGCCGGCCCGCGAGTTCTCGAACTGACGGGAATTGGAAAAGCAAATCGAGCGGCAGGTCCGCGCCCAATACGGTGCGGACGCGCGTTGCCAGACGCACCGCAAGCAGGGAATGGCCCCCGAGTTCGAAGAAATCGTTGTCAAGGCCGACACTGTCGAGTCCCAGGACCTCGCAGAATAGCGATGCTAAGATTTCCTGCCCGGCCGTTGGCGGTTCCTGTGCCTTCGATGGTTCTGGTCTTCGACGCGTAGGCAACGCCTTGCTGTCCAATTTTCCGTTGGACAGCAGCGGAAGCGCGTCCAGAAAGACCACGTCCGCTGGGACCATGTAGTCCGGAAGCATCCCTCGAATGCGATCCAATAAATGCCCTGCACGCGCCTGAGCGTCAGGATCGCAAACCAGGTATGCGAGCAGCTCCTTATCGTCGTGCGGCCCGTCGACCGGCATAACCACTGCTTGCAGCACTCCGGGCTGCCTCAGGAACTGAGCCTCGATTTCGCCGGTCTCGATCCGGAATCCGCGCAGTTTTAGCTGGTGATCCGAGCGTCCGACGAACTCTAGCTCTCCTCGGCGGTTCCACCGAACCAGGTCGCCCGTCCGATACATGCGGCCGCCCGCAGCGAATGGATTCGCCACGAACCGCTCCGCAGTCATCGCGGGCGCGTTAACGTATCCCCGCGCGAGGCACCGCCCAGCGATATACAATTCGCCGGCGACACCAACAGGAACGGGTTGGAGATTCGTATCGAGGACATACACTTGGGTGTTCGAGATGGGCCGTCCGATCGGCGTCGCGCGTGCGACCTCGTCAGAAACGCACCGGGTCCACGTCGCATCGATTGTCGCCTCGCTGGGACCATACAGGTTATAAACTTCGGCATCCGTCTGTTCGAGCAGAGCCTCTCTCAGCTGACCTGTCAGCGCCTCGCCACCGCAGAAAATCCGTCGAAGCGAAGTGCAGCGCGAGAACGAACCAGACCGCGACATTTCGAGCGCGAACGAAGGCACCAGTTGAACGATCGATACGGAGTAGCGCCTGATGAGCTCCTCGAGTCGCGACGGGTCTCGATGCGCTCCTTTCGGGGCAATCACGAGCACGGCTCCGGAGAGCAACGGCGCGTAGAACTCCCACACTGAGGCATCGAACGTGATCACCGTCTTTTGCAGGATACGGTCGCACGGCGTGAGAGGAAGCGTCTCCTTCATCCACTGCATGTGATTGACAAGCGCCCGATGAGACACGACGATACACTTCGGGCGCCCTGTCGAGCCTGAAGTAGAGATGACGTAAGCGAGGTCGTCTGGATGCGCATCTCGTGGCCCTGGAATACCGGACAAGCGCTCGACGTCCGCCAGTTCGATTGCCGGCACACCCAGGGAAGTTTCGACGCGACCTTGATCACCGCGGTCTACCAGAATGGCCGACGGTTCGACATCCTCAACAATGGCCCGCAACCGCTCTGACGGTTGTTGCATATCGAGCGGCAGGTACGCGGACCCGGATCTGAGAACGCCCAGTAGTGAGACAACCAGATCAAGCCCCGGGCTCAAGGCAACACCGATGATCGTTCCCGCTCCGATACCTTTCGCGCACAGATGGCGCGCCAGCGTTTCCGACCTGACTTGCAGATCCCGGTAAGTGAGTTGCTCGTCCTCGAAGACCACCGCCACCGAATCGGGCGTCTGCGCAGCTTGTTCATCGAAAAGGCTGGTCAGTGTGGCGTCCGGCCCTGCGTCGACGGAGCCGCTCGACTCCCGCAGAATCCTCGTCCATTCGTTGTCATCGAAAATGTCGATTCTCGTTACCGCTGCGTGTGGCTGGTCAGCAAGGTGGGCGAGGCAGTTCTCGTAATGACGGGCCATCTGCTCGATGCGCCAGGCGTCGAACAGATCGGCGTTGTAGACCCATTGCAGGTGAAACGTGTCCTTGTGTTCCCGTGCGTATACTTCCAGAGCCAGCCGTGCCTGGGCCGCATCCCGCAGTACAGCCTCCACTTTCAGGCCATCGAGACGCGGCACAACCAACGGCGTATTCTGCATCGCGAAGGACACCTGGAACAGGGGCGCGGCATTCGTATCCCGTTGCGGCGACAACTCCTGCACTACCGCGTGCAACGGTACATGTTGATGCCGGTAAGCATCGAGAACGGTCTGGCGGGTATCCGCAATCAGCTCCGTGAATGTCATGCGAGCCGTCAGCCGCACGCGCATCGGGAGCGTGTTCACAAAGAAGCCGATCAGGTCCTCCAGTTGAGTGTCCTGGCGGTTCGCCATAGGAGAGCCAACCAGAACATCGGTCTGCCCGGTGTAGCGCTCCAGCAGCACCGCAAAGCCGGCCAGCAGCGTCATATACGCGGTGGCATGATTCTCTCGGCTGAGCCGCTTCAGCTCGTCCGCCAACTGGCGGGGCAGAGTTATCTCGTGCCTGCCGGTGGCAGACATTCGACTGGCTGGACGGATCCGGTCCGCCGGCAGCGCCAGCTGCTCCGGAGCTCCGGCGAGCTGATTCTTCCAATACCGTTTTCCCTCCTCAAGTGCGCCGGATTGAAGCCAGTCTCGCTCCCACAGCGTGAAGTCCGCGTATTGGATCGGAAGCGGGGCAAGGTCAGCTTGGCTGCCCCGCGCAAACGCATTGAACAGCGTGTTGAAATCGCGATTGAAGACCGCCTGCGACCATCCGTCGGAAACAATATGGTGGGTGGTCCGAACCAGAACATGTTCTTCATTATTCAGCCGCAGCAGCCGGAACCTCAGGAGGGGCCCGTGTGCCAAGTCAATCGGCGCGGAGGCCTCGCCAGCGATCGTGGCCTGGACCACCTCCGCCTGGTCCCGCGGAGAGAGATGACTGATATCATCAGTCGGGATCTCAATGCGTTCACAAGGCGCGACTACCTGAACGGGCTCGCCATCGACTAACTCGAACCGCGTCCGCAAAGATTCGTGACGTTCGACAAGGGTGTTAATCGTCCGCTCAAGAGCGTCGACCTTCAGCTTCCCCGTCAACCGCACAGCCTCCGGAACGTTGAACAATCCGTCGCCCGATCCTAACTGCTCCACAAACCACAGTCCCTGCTGACCGTACGACAAAGGAACAACCGCGGGTCGCTGTCGGCGGTTCAAGCCGGGGCGGCGGCCGGCGGTGTCCCGCCCGATTCTCTCGCTCAGACTGGCAACGGTAGAGCACTCGAAGAGGACATCGATAGAGATCTCGACACCAAGTACGGAACGGATGCGGCTCAGAAAAGCCATGATTTCGAGCGAGTGTGCACCAAGCTGCACAAAATCATCATCCAGGCCGACGCGCTCGAATCCGCAGACACTGGCGAACATATTGCACAGGACTTCCTCATCGGGCGTGCGGGGAGGCCGATATGGAACGCCGGAAAGCCGTTCAGGACCGGGCAGCGCGTTGCGATCAACCTTGCCATTTGGAGTCAGAGGGAGCGCATCCAGAACAATAATCGCCGGCAGCATGAACTCTGGAAGCCGGGACGCCAACTCACGCCTGAGCGTCCTGCCGTCCAACAAAACGTCAGGCTCCGGAAGGACGTAGGCGACAAGCTGCGCGCTGCCTGACTCATCCGCCCGCGCGATTACAACGACAGCGCGGACCCCGGGTTCCTTCAGAATTGCAGCCTCAATCTCGCCGAGTTCGATCCGATAGCCTCGAATCTTCACCTGGTGATCCAACCGTCCCAGGAATTGAAGATTTCCGTGGCGGCGCCACCGCACGAGATCACCGGTGCGGTACATACGCTTTCCCCGCTGCCAGGGATTCGCAACAAAACGCGCCGCAGTCAGTGCGGGGCGATTCAGATAACCCCTGGCCAGGCCTTCTCCGGCGATGTACAATTCGCCTGCTGTGCCGATCGGGACCGGAAACAGATTCGAATCAAGAACATAAAGCTGCGTGTTTGAGATGCCCCTTCCGATCGCGGGCGGTTCGGCGCGTTCGCCTCCCTTCTCGATTGAGGCGCATGTCGAGTACGTCGTGTCCTCGGTGGGCCCGTACAGATTGAGTACGGTATCCGGAGCGATCGTCTGATAAATCCGATCGACTAGCCGGGCCTGGAGTGGTTCGCCAGCCAGATTCACCACTCGAAGGCGCGGCATCGAAACACCCGCGTCGAGCAACGCCATCATGGCTGAAGGCACGGTGTTAATCAGGGTGGCGCTCTGCAGTTCCGTCGCGCTCAGGCGAACGATGCTGGCCGCAAGCAGGACCGTACCTCCCGCAACGAGTGGCACAAAGATTTCGAACACCGAAAGATCGAAATTCAGCGATGTCGACGCGAGCACGACCGCAAGTGATTCAGGCGGGAAATAGCCGATGCTCCAGGCGAGCAGTGCCGCGGCACTGCGATGCGTGATCGCCGTTCCCTTCGGGTTGCCGGTAGATCCGGACGTGTAAATGACATACGCGAGGCTACGCGAACCCGGACGTGCCAGCACCGGATGCGTCGTCCCCGCGGCGGCGAGTCGCCGCAGCATGTCTTCGCTATCGAGGATCACCTGACGCGCACTCCCCGGCATGTGCGCAGTTGTCTCGGTCGTTGTGAGCACGCAGCTGGGCGCAGCATCGGCCAGCATGAAGCGGAGCCGTTCGGGCGGATAGGAAGGGTCGAGGGGGAGATAGGCGGCGCCGGCCTTGAGTGTCGCCAGCAGCGCCACCACCATTTCCGGCGAGCGCTCCACCGCAATGCCGACCAGCGCTCCCGC
>DAIDIH010000258.1 GCA_027459465.1 Bryobacterales bacterium
AGCTTGCGGTGGAGGGCGTAACGAACGTGAGCGCACGAAATCTGAATACCCGTCAAACCCGCTACGCCGCCTATGTGACGGTGTACATCCTCGTCGTAGCGGCGATTCTGGTGGTGGCGAATTTCCTCGCCAACCGATACAACAAGAGTTTCGACTCGACCGCCAACAAGCGCTTCAGCCTCTCGGATCAGACCAAGAAGATCGTTGGGGATCTGAAGCAGGACTTGAACATTACCTATTTCGACCAAACCTCCGGCTTCCAGAGCGCGAAGGATTTACTGGACCGCTATACAAACCTGTCGCCGAAGGTCCATGTCCGTTACGTGGACGTGCTGAAGAACCCGCAGCTTACTCGTGCCTACGGCATCAAGAACCTTGGCACGGCCGTCGTAGAGATCGGGCAAAAGCACGAAGAAGCCCAGAGCATGACGGAGGAAGGCGTCACTGGCGCGATCGTTCGCGTGATCAAAGGTGGGCAGAGGACCGTCTGCGTGATCAGCGGCAACGGGGAGCATCAGTTGGATGACACCGGCGACAACGGCTTCTCGGCATTTAAGGACACGATCGCGAGGGACGATTACCAGACAAAGACGATCAGCCTTCTGCAGTCGGCGGCGATTCCGAGCGACTGCACGGTTGTGGTCGTGGCCGGCCCGACGACCGATTATGCGGATCCGTCGGTCGCGGCGCTGAAGACCTACGTGGAAAATGGCGGCCGGGCGTTGTTCCTGCTGGATCCGCCGCTTAAGCAGAGACGGATTGACATCGCCGCCAACGACAAACTGGACGACATGCTGGCGGGATGGGGGATCACGGTCAACAAGGATCTCATTCTCGATGAGAATCCGATCGGTCAACTGGCAGGTCTGGGACCGGAGGTGCCGTTAGTCACCAGTTACGAGTCCCAGCCCATCGTGTCTCCGATGAAAGGGCAGGCGACCGGCTTCCCCTTGGCGCGCTCGCTCGACATCAAGAACGCCGACAAAACGCAAGTGGACAAGTTGTTCTCTTCTTCCGACGGCAGCTTTGCCACGGCCACGCTGGGCCCCGGCGAGATTACCCTCGATCCGAAAAAAGACAAACATGGTCCCTTTACCATGGCCGCGGCAGGGACATACACGACAGGGAAACCAAGCAGCCAGGGGCGATTCGTAGTGGTTGGCAACTCGGGCTTTGCGGCCAACGGTTTCTTGAAGTTCAACGGCAACCGCGACCTGCTGCTCAACATGATGAACTGGTTGTCTTCCGACGAAGATCTGATCAGCATCCGTCCGAAGGAGCCGGAAGATCGACGCCTGACTTTGAACCGCGCGCAGTTGAGCATGATCCGCATGTTCAGCCAGTTCTTCCTGCCGCTCATCGTTGTGTTTGCCGGGATCATGGTCTGGTGGCGTAGGAGATAGACCGATGAAATTTCGTGGACTTCTGATTGCGGCCGTCTTGCTGGCGGCCCTGTCAGGCGTACTTTGGTGGTCGAACAAAAAGAAGGCCGCCCAGGAGGCCAAACCGGATACGTCGGCGACCCCCAAGCTCGTGGACATTCCACAGACGCAGGTGACGAAGGTTTCGATTACTCACAAAGGTTCGCCGGCCGTGGTGCTGGAGAAAACCGGCGGGCAGTGGAAAATCACTTCGCCGGAGCAGTACGGGGCAGACCAGGACACAGTGAACTCACTGCTGAGCTCGCTGAATCCGCTGAACGCCGACAAACTGGTGGAAGACCACCCGAGCGACCTGGGGCAGTTCGGGCTGAAGGACCCGAGCCTGACGGTCGCGGTGACGACGACCAGCGGGCGAACGACGACGATTCTCGCCGGCGACGACCTGCCGACCGGCGGCAGCAGCTACGCCGAACTCGCGGGCGATTCGAAGGTTTATACGATTCCCACTTACGCCAAGAGCGGTCTGGACAAGAGCGTCAATGACCTTCGGGACAAGCGCCTGCTGACCTTCGATTCCGACAAGATTACTCGCGTCGACTTGACGGCGAAGGGTAAGACCGTGGAGTTCGGCAAGAACAACCAAAACGAATGGCAGATTCTTGAACCGAAGCCAATGCGAGCGGATGGATTGCAGGTGGACGAACTGGTGCGGAAGCTGAAGGAAGCGCGGATGGACCTTAGCGTCTCTGCCGATGACGCCAAAAAAGCCGCCGCGGCGTTTGCGGGCGGAACACCGGTGGCCGAAGCGAAGGTGACCGATGCCGGCGGGACGCAGACGCTCACGGTGAAGAAAGACAAGGCCGGGGATTACTACGCAAAATCGAGCGCGGTCGCCGGTGTTTACAAAGTGACCAGCGACCTCGGGACCGGCGTGGACAAGACGATCGAGGACTTCCGAAATAAAAAGCTATTTGACTTCGGGTTCAACGAGCCCAATCACATCGATATTCAAGATGGGGCGAAGTCCTACTCACTGCAGCGCAACGGCGAAGACTGGTTCCAGAATGGCAAGAAACTGGATAATCTAAGTGTGCAGAACCTGATTGATAAGCTGCGGGACCTGACGGCCGCCAAGTTTGTGGACACCGGGTTCGGCACACCGGCGATTCACATCAACATCGTTTCGAACGACGGCAAAAAGACCGAGAAGGCAGCGTTTGCTGCTTCCGGGGCCGATTTCATCGGGCAGCGCGAGGGTGAGACATCACTCTATTCGGTGGACGGGAAAACGATGAAGGAGATCGAGCAGGCGGCTTCCGACGTCAAACCGGCCCCAGAGAAGAAGAAGTAAAGAATGTCCACCGGGCTGCTCACGGATCTGTACCAGATCACGATGGCGGCCGGTTATTTCGCCACCGGCAAGGGCCGCGAGCGCGCGTGCTTCGAGATGTTTTTCCGCCGCCTGCCCCGGTATCGCAACTACGTCATTGCGGCGGGGCTTGAGCAGGCCGTCGAGTATCTTCTAAATCTGCGCTTTTCGCGGGATGAGGTCGACTACCTGCGAGCCCTTCCGCAACTGAAGCGAATCCCGGTGGAGTTCTTCGACGCTCTTGCGGATTTTCGGTTCACCGGAGATATGTTCGCATTGGCCGAGGGTACCCCGGTGTTTCCCGAAGAGCCGATCCTGACGATTTACGCGCCACTGATCGAAGCGCAGATCGTCGAGACGTATCTGCTATCGATGATCGGGTTTCAGTCGCTGATTGCGACGAAAGCTTCGCGGATTGTCGAGGCAGCGGGTGGGCGGGACGTGGTGGAGTTCGGCGCGCGCCGGGCGCACTCACCGGAAGCAGGCGCGCTGGCCGGGCGGGCCGCATTTGTAGGCGGTTGCGTGGGGACGAGTAGCTTGGCGGCCGGGCATCGTTTCGGTTTGCCGGTATTTGGCACGGCCGCTCACTCCTGGGTACTGTCCTTTGAAAACGAACGCCAGGCGTTTCGCAAACTGCAGGAGTTGCTGGGTGAGCAGACGGTGTATCTTGTCGATACGTTCGACACGGTGGAAGGCGCCCGCCTGGCTGCATCGCTCGGCCGGCCGCTTTGGGGCGTACGGCTGGACAGCGGGAACCTGGTTGAATTAGCGCGAACGGTGCGCGGGATTCTGGACGAAGCGGGGTTGCGGGAGACGCGGATTATGGCGACCAGCGATCTGAACGAGTACCGCATTCTCGAATTCACCGCCGCCGGCGCGCCGATCGACGTTTACGGCGTGGGAACGGACCTGGCGACCTCGGCGGACTCGCCGAGCATGGGGGTTATTTACAAGCTGGTGGAACTCGAGGAGAACGGGCACAAACGCTACACGGCGAAGTTCAGCGAAGACAAGCACACTCTGCCCGGAGCCAAACAGGTGTTCCGCTATTCGCGTCATGATGTGATCGCTTGCGCGAACGAGTGCATGGGGTGCCACGACGCCGAGGCGCCGATTGCCCTGTCGCGTCCGGTCGTCATCGGCGGCGAACCGGTAGAGAAAGTGCCGGATGCGTTCGCGGCACGGGAGAACGCGCTGGCAAGCGTGCGCAGGTTGCCCGCCACGGTGCGCAGTCTGTTCGACACACAAGCGCCGTGGCCGGTGGAGTATAGTGCAGACTTGAAGTCGCTCTACGAACGCGTGCGAGGCAGCCAGCGGGAGCCACAGGCGTGAAGACAGTATTTCTTGACATTGACACACAGCTCGATTTCCTTTATCCGGCCGGGGCGTTGCATGTGCCCGGCGCGGAGCGGATCGTCGATGCGATCAGCCGGTTGAATGCGCATGCGGTGTCTCAAGACATTCCTCTGGTGTCGACCATGGATGCGCACTTCGAAGACGATACGGAATTTCGCTCCTGGCCCCCGCATTGTGTCGCGGGGACGCTGGGGCAGCGGAAGCCGGCGTCGTTGCTGGTAGCGCGGACGGCGATTGTGAGAAATGCGGCCGGGGCGGACCTTGGCCTCGACGCGCCACAGATTCTGGTGGAGAAGCAGAGCGTGGACGCCTTCTCGAGTCCGAATTTTCCCCGGCTCATGGAGGCGCTGGCGGTGGAACGGTGCGTCGTCTACGGCGTCGCGCTGGATGTCTGCGTACGGCACGCCGCCTTCGGGTTGCTCAAAATGGGGCGGCGGGTCGAAATTGTTCAGGACGCGGTGCGCGGGCTATCCGCTCCGAACGAATTACAGATGCTCAATGAGTTCCGCGCCGCGGGCGGGCTCGTAATTTCCGCATCGGCCCTGCTCGACTGATTCGCCGGCTTCGTGCGCATGGTAGGAACTGCGCACCAGCGGCCCGGCTTCTACGTGGCCGAATCCCATCGTCATACCCTCGCGCTTGAGTGAGCTGAATTCCTCGGGGCTCACGTAGCGGAGGATGGGCAGGTGATTCGCCGATGGTCGAAGATACTGACCCAGCGTGAGGATGTCGACGTTGTGCTCACGGAGGTCGCGCATGACCTGCCGGACTTCATCGAGCGTTTCACCGAGACCAAGCATGAGGCCGCTCTTGGTGGGAACGTGCGGGCGGATACGCTTGGCGTAAGCAAGCATGTCGAGCGACCGCTCGTATCGGGCGCCAAGGCGCACTTGACGGTAGAGACGCGGCACCGTTTCGATGTTGTGGTTCAGCACGTCCGGGTGCGCGTTCATGACGACATCCATGGCTGCGCGCGAACCCTGGAAATCGGGCACCAGCACTTCCACTCGGCAATGGGGCAGGCGTTCGCGGATTGCCCCGATCGTGAGGGCAAAGAGTTCGGCGCCGCCATCCTTGCGATCGTCGCGGTTCACGCTGGTGATGACAGCGTAGCGCAGGCCGAGCGCGACACAGGCTTCGGCGACACGGCGAGGCTCGTCGTAGTCGACTTCGAGCGGCGCTCCCTTCTGCACCGCGCAGAAGCCGCAGCGGCGGGTGCAGAAGTTGCCAAGGATCATGAAGGTCGCCGTGCCATGGTTCCAGCACTCGCCCGAGTTGGGGCAGGCGGCGCTTTCGCAGACCGTGTGCAGCTTCAGCCGCTCAACGAGGTCTTTCATGCCGCGGTAGCGCTCGCCCACGGGCGCTGGAGCACGGAGCCAGGCCGGGCGCGGCGGCGGATTGTCAATCGTAACCAGCACCTCTTCTATTGTCGTATACGCGCCGCCCGCACTAAACTCAAGAAACCATGCGACGGTTTGCTCTCCTGATAACTCTTTCCGCGGGGATCGCGCTCGCCGCCGGCGAACCACCGCGAGAGTGGGTGGATCCGGATACCGGACACCGCGTCGTACGGTTGACGGACGAACCCAACAGCGCGAGCTTGTATTTCAACCAGAACGGGTACACGCGGGACGGCAAACGCATGGTTTACACCACGCCTGACGGCGTGTCGGTGCTCGATCTGGCGACGCGGGCTTCCAGGAGTGTTGTTGAAGGGCGCGTACGGCTGCTTGAAGCCGGACGCAAGAACGCGAGGGTTTACTACGTCAAGGACGGTGCAGCGTGGTGGGCTGATATTGATTCCGGAGCGACACATCGCATCGGCGCCCTGCCGCCGCGCGGTTCCGTAACGACCGTGAACGCCGATGAAACACTCCTCGCGGGCACTTACATCGAAGGAACCGCCGGTCAGGACTATGGAGGGCAGCGTCTTGCCGGTGGTGCGCAGGTACATGCGCTCGATCAACCCAAGAACAAGGGACAAATGATGGAGGAGCGTTGGGCAGCGCGGTTGCCCATGGCGATGTTCACCATGAACGTCAACACGGGAGATATCCGCGTGATCCACCGCTCGCACGACTGGTTGAATCATCTGCTGTTCTCGCCGGCCGACCCAACGCTGCTGATGTTTTGCCACGAAGGGCCGTGGCACAAGGTGGACCGGATCTGGACGATTCGAACCGACGGGACGCACCTGACGAAGGTTCACACCAGGACCATGGCAATGGAGATCTTCGGGCACGAGTTCTGGAGCGCGGACGGAAAGACGATATGGTACGACCTGCAGACGCCTCGTGGGGAGGACTTCTGGGTAGCCGGGTACAACGTGGAGACTCACGGCCGCACGTGGTATCACCTTCAACGGAACGAGTGGTCGATTCATTTCAATGTGTCGCGCGACGGGAAGCTGTTCTGTGGCGATGGAGGCGATCCGGGGCAAGTGGCGCACGCCCCAGACGGCGAATGGATTTACCTGTTCGAGCCGGAGTTGATTCAAAACCGGGGTGTGCAGAACGCCGGGTTTGTGCAACCCGGCGTCTTCCGGACCGAGAAGTTAGTCAATATGTCGCGGCATCAGTACCGCCTTGAGCCCAATGTAAGCTTCACGCCGGACGGGAAGTGGGTTGTGTTCCGCTCGAACATGTTCGGGCCTACATATGTGTTCGCGGCGGAAGTGGCGAAGGCTGGAAGCCTTCAATGATGCGTTTCCGCACGGTAGGCGCCGACCCATGGCAGAATTGACAACGTGAGAACACTTGGAATGAAGACGAACTCGCGGCCAGACCGGCTGGGTCCGTGGCTGGCATGCGTGCTGTTGTTATGCCTTTCACCCGGCGCCTTCGCGCAAAACAAAGCCATCGGCTTCAAGAAAGGTATGCCGTTCAGCGATGGCTACGTCGCGGGCAATACTCTCTATGTGGCGGGCCAGCAGGGGCCCGACGCACACGGCAAAGTCACGGGGACCGATATCACTCTGCAGACGGCAAACGCCATCGCCGCCGTCGAAAAAGTGGTCAAGGAAGCAGGCTTCCAGATGACGGATATCACGTCGGTGACCGTTTACGTCACGGATCTGAACGATGTTCCAAAAATGAACGAGGTCTACAAACGGCTTATGCCGGATCCGAAACCCGCACGCGCCACGGTACAGGTGGCCGGGTTGATCGGGGGAGCCAAGATCGAGATTTCCGCCATCGCCGTGAAGCGCTAAGTCCATCGCGGAGGAGCGGCGAATGACCAGGCGCGCCGACGAGCGAGGTCTCTAGACGGCCGGAGTCCGAGCGGAGCGAAGATAGCGGTTCGCGGAAGGGCGAAGGAGAAAGTACGCCAGCACCGCGAAGAACAGGCTGTGGGTCGCCAACTCGGGGATCGTGTGGAAGATGCTCAGGACGACGTGGAACGCCATCCATGCGAGCGCAAGCCAGCGGGCCCAGTCGTGGCCGCGGAGCAGAAACGCCCCAGCGACGATGGCTGCGGCGGCGGTAAGTTCGATCCAGATCAGATCGGATGAAAGCGGCCGGCGGGCCCAGGCTTGCGTAAAATGAAACGCGCCGGTGACCGCGCCGGTCAGAATGTAGACGCAGCCGATGATCGTGACCGGCAGAGGGCGGCGGTTCATTTGAGGATCGTCGCGATCAGCCGGATATGGGTGCAGGGACGAAGGACGGCGCCCTGGAACATCTTCCTAATCGGCCGTGGGCTCGCGGTTGCACGTTGGTGTTCGAGGACGGGGCTGTGTTCTCCGGCACCAGCCGCCGGAGCGCGGCGGTGCACAACGGCGGGGTCGCCCCATTGATCCGGGCTAAGGCGGTGCGCGCGTCGCGAGAACTTGTTTGCCGGCGCGGAGCGGTTCCATGACATTCGGGCAGTCTCCTGAATCAGGTTGGCGGAGTGGGCCTGGGTCTGTATTGTAGAAGATCTTCACGGGGGAGGCGCAGCCGGCGTCAATCCGTGATCATGTGCAAGGCAACGATGGCGAGGATGGCGGCGGCTGTAAAGGTGGCGGCGGCGAGGAGCAGTTCGGACAGGTAGGCGCGCAGGATGGAGAGAGCCTCGCGCGTAGCTCGGCGGGAGTCCGCGTCGCTGTTCCAGAGGCGAAGGAGGGCCACGACGCCGGTGACGAGCACCGTGAGCGGAAGCGCGATGAGCAGGACCCACAAGCCGATGGCCGTGTGGCTGGCATACCAGTTCACGATGCGCTGGGCGGTGTGGGCGGGTTCGTATTGCCCGGGCTGGAAGTTGCGGACGACGAGAGCGGCCATGAATAGCGTTGCCGGAAAGACCAGAAGCAGTTCGGCGCAGGCGGTAATGCGTCTGTAGTGAAACATGAGTACTTTATACTACAAAGTACAAGTCATTCGCAAGTAAATTGTGCAGCCGGCGCGAAAACCAGCGCCTCAGAACCGGGGGTAGCCCGGAAACGCTTCAGCGAGCCTCGTTTCGAGAATGCGGTGCGGGCCGAAGTCCTCGCACACGGCGAAGGCGCCCGGAGAGGATTCGACGGAGGCGCGCGGGATGAGACCGATCAATTCTGTGCTGCGGATGCCTATGCCGTGGCTGGCTGCCTCCGACTCGACGGCGCGAAAGACTTGCTCGGGGTTGGTGGCGTCAAGATCGGTGAGGTTCATTGAGACTTGAGCGACGTTACGCGAAGCAAGAAAGACCCCCATGGCCTTGACGCCCGGAAAGCCGCCATTCGATGCGCGGATCTTGTGCGCGATGGCGCGCGCCGCGGCAATGTCGGCTGAGTCGAGATTGATGTTGAAGGCGGCAAGAAGCCGGCGCGCGCCCAGGATAGAAGCTCCGGCGGTCGGATGGAGAGCGGGACCGCCGAGGTCGGCCACCAGGGCAGGAGCCTCAAACTGGCCGCGGCGGACTACTTCCAAACGCCGTCGAGAGGAGTCGAGGGCCGACGCTTCATAAAAGTAGACGGGGATGTGGAGTTCGCGCCAGACGCGCTCACCCGTTGTACGCGCCAGTTGCCCGCAATCGTGTAACGTTATGCCATGGAGGGGAACGAACGGGACGACGTCGGCGGCCCCGATCCGGGGGTGGACCCCGCGGTGCCGTCGCAGGTCGATAAGTTCGGATGCGCGAGCGATGGCACGGAAGGCCGCTTCAGAGACAGCTTCCGGGGAAGCGGCGAAGGTGATTACAGAACGATTGTGATCGCCGTCGGAGTCAGTGCGGAGGACAGTTGCGCCCGCCTCTCCGATGGCGGCGGACAGGGCGGCGACGACGGCGGCGTCGCGGCCAACCGAGAAGTTCGGAACACACTCGACAAGCTGGTGGGGCAAGGTCAGAAACGGTCTCCCAGCCACGATTCTGACAGACCGCTAATTCCCTCCGCGCGAGTCGAGAAATTGTTGGGGCTGTGGCGGCTATGCTAGTGTCGCAACTGAAGATGCGTAAGGCGAAGATCGCATTGCTTCTGGCCGCGGCTGTGGGGCTGCTACAGGCGGAGTGGGTTTCGCGAGGTCCGTTTGGGGGAAGCGCACAGAACCTCGCCATTGACCCCCAGCATCATTTGACGCTGCTGGCGGGCACGCGGACCGCGCGTCTTTTTCGTAGCGTGGACGGCGCCGCGACTTGGCAGCCGCTGCCGTTTCCGAGGCTGTACCACGTGTCAATCTATTCGCTGGCCATCGACCCGCGGCGCGACGGTGTCTATTTCGTAGGCGTTGCGGCCGAGGTACGCGGCGCGCATGACCCTTCGGCGGGCCTGTACGAAAGCGATGACGCGGGCAAAACCTGGAAGCAGTTGAGCGGGATGCGAGGCAGGAGTGTCTACGCGCTTGCGGTCTGGCCGGGCGACGACCGTGTGATGGCGGCGGGAACCGACGAGGGCGTGTGGCGGACCACGGATGCGGGAGCAAATTGGGAGCGTGTGTCGGCGGCAAGCAATGACGGAATGCAGACGATCGTTTCTTTGGCGTTCGATCCGAAAGATCCCGGCGTGATCTATGCCGGCACACCACACCTACCCTGGAAGACGAGTGATGGAGGGAAGAACTGGCGGTCGATTCACGACGGGATGATTGACGACTCCGACGTTTTCACAATCCGAGTGGATGCGAGCCAGCCGGACCGGATATTTGCGAGTGCGTGCAGCGGCATCTACTGCAGCCGGAACGCGGGAGGGGAGTGGACAAAGCTGCACGGGATTCCGGGAACGGACCGCCGGACACACGCGATCGTTCAGGATCCGCAGCATCCCGAGACGCTATACGCCGGAACGACGGTTGGGATCTGGAAGACGACGGACGGTGGCGCGACGTGGGTCAAAAAGTCCACGCACGACATCAACGGATTAGTGGTGGATCCGCTGGATGGACGGACCCTGTACCTTGCGACGGAGGCAGGGGGCATTTACAAAAGCACGGACGGCGGCGAGACATACCGGGCGGTGAACCACGGGTTTGTGAACCGAAACATCACCGGATTCGCAGCCCGCGCGGGCGGTCGGACGACGATGTTGGCGACGACGGCGTATGACGGAGAGTTCGGAGGGCTTTTCCGAAGCGAGGACCAGGGTGGGTCATGGGCCCTGGTGGCTGATCATCAGCGGCTTCTCGACCAGAACATCGTTTCCTTCACCGTGTCGCCTGTGGATGGGCGGCGGATCTGGGCTGCGAGCTTCGACGGGCTGCTGCGCTCGAACGACGGCGGTGTTCACTGGGAGAAGCCGAACTGTTTCGTTGTACGCGAAGACGAGAAAAAAACGTTGCCGAAGACGGCAAGGGCCGGAGCCCGGCGCGTCCCTGCGCCACCGCCGCTTCCGTTCCCCCTCGAAGGGATGCGCGTTTTTGCGCTCCGCTACGATTCGGGCGGCGGGACACTGTACGCGGGGACGAGCGACGGTTTGTTTGTAAGCACGGATGGGGGCGTGTATTGGAAGATGAATCGCAGTGCAGCCACGGGGCAGGCTGTGCTGGATGTCTATGTCCCGGGGCGGGGAAGCCGCGCGCTCGCGTTGCGGACAACCGCTGGCTTGTGGTTCTCCTCCGATGGGGGCGCGACATGGACAACGCTTACGCTTCCGCAGAATCCGGAGGCCATCTACGACCTGGCGCTCGATGAGGGCGATGCCCGGAGAATGATGGCGGCGACGTCCGCCGGATTACTGCTCAGCGTTGACGAGGGCAAGTCGTGGACTCTGTGTGAGAAGGGGCTGCCGCCCAAAGGCTGGTTTAACGCCGTGGCATTTGGCCTCGGCGAGCAGCACCGTCTCTATGCGGCGGAAGGGGACAGGATTTATGAAAGCGCCGACGATGGCGCGACGTGGAAGAAGAAGGATACGACCGGACTGGATCAGATCTGGATCCGGTCGATTTTGCCGGGTGCGGACGGGGCTTCAGGCGGTCTCGTAGTGGTGAGCAGGGCGAGTGGGGTGTACACGGAAAGAGCAACTGTGTCGGCAGCCTCGACGCGCACGGCAGGGGCTGGAGAGTCAAATTGATGAAAACAAAGAACCGGATTTGAGATATTCTAGAAGAAGTGGTTTCGGCCGGTCCCGAAGTCTGGCGGTCCGGCTGGTGTGGTTGGTCAACAAAATCTAAGCAGAAGAATTTTTAGCTGCGGAGGGATATCAGTGAGTCACTCGCGAAAATCCATTCTGGCCGGGGCGTTGTTGTGCCTCGCCTCTGCGGGTTCGTTGCTTGCCCAAGAGGGCAAAGACATTGTAGAAATCAACTTGTTCGGCGGCATCCAGGGTTGGGATACCAAACAGGC
>DAIDIH010000259.1 GCA_027459465.1 Bryobacterales bacterium
GGTGCGGCGAACGGCGCTCGAAGCGTATCGGCATCAGGACGTGCCGTTCGAGCGGCTGGTGCAGGAGCTGTCGCCGGAGCGGAGCCTGCACACGACGCCGCTGTTTCAGGTGGTGTTTGCGCTGCAGAACGCGCCGTGGCAACCGCAGCGCCTCAAGGGCCTCGACGTGGAACCGGTGCCCGATGGCGAGTTGCGGGCCCGTTTTGACCTTGAAGTGCATGCCTGGGAGCACGATGGCACCCTGATTATCGGACTGCTGTACAACAGAAATCTGTTCGATCGCTGGCGTATCGAGCAAATGTCCCGTCACTACGGCCGAGTGCTCGACGCCTTGGCATCCGGTGCCGCGGCAACCGTACGCGACATCGATCCGCTCGATGAACAGGACCGGCGGCTGCTGCTGCCTCCCAACTCCAATCCCGACGCGCCTCCCGCCGGCACGGTAATCGAATGGTTCGAAGTTCAGGTCAGCAGGACGCCTAATGCTCCGGCACTTGTGCATCGGGGCGAGCGGCTCACGTTCAAGCAGCTTGACGATCGCGCGGACCATCTGGCCGATCGCCTCCGGGAATTCGGGGTTGGACCCGAGACCAGGGTAGCGCTCTGCCTGGGAAGGAGGATCAACCTCATCGTCGCCGTCCTTGCAACATTGAAGGCTGGCGGCGCGTACGTCCCCTGCGATCCCGCAATGCCGCTGCCGCGCAACCTGTCCATCGTCGACGAGGCCCAAGCGCGAGTTGTCCTCACGGAGAGCAACCTGGCACCGCTGTTCGCGGCAAAATCCAATTGCGTGATTTCCCTTGATTCCGATTCAGAAGCGGGGGGCTCAAACGCATCCGCCCCCAGACAGCGTGTCTCGGTCAGACCCGATGGGGCAGCGTACGTCATTTATACATCGGGCTCCACCGGCCGGCCTAAGGGAGTCGTCGTCGAGCATCGCAATCTGCTCACGTACCTTCGATCGCTAGAACAGCGAGTACAACCTTGCCCCACAAACTTCGCCCTTCTGCAATCGCTCGCTTTCGATTTCTCGGCCACGATCGTGTATCTCTCTCTGTGTACGGGCGGGTGTCTTCACGTTCTTGACGAAGCGGTTGCGACCGATTCGCGAGCCGTACACCAATATTTCGACGAGCACCGGATCGATTGCGCCAAGTTCACGCCCACGCACCTTGCGGCACTGAGGAGCGGCCCGGCGGCCGATGCGCCTCTTCCCCTCGAGACGCTCATCCTCGGTGGAGAGGCTTCGCAATGCGAATGGGTGGAGCGTTTGCGGGCTGCGGCACCTGAGTGTCGCATCTTCAATCACTACGGTCCGACCGAGACAACCGTCGGCGTGTGCATGTTTCGTGCCGGGCAAGGCTCGCCCGGCCTGCGAGCCGCCATACTTCCGCTTGGCGAGCCATTGGCAGGAGTGCGGTCCTATATCCTCGACTCCGATCTCAGGTTGGTGCCTGCGGGCGTGATCGGAGAGTTGTACATATCTGGTCCCCAGGTGGCGAGAGGATACTTGAACCGCCCATCGCTCACGGCGGCCAGTTTTGTTGCCGACCCGTTCGCAGGATCGGGAGTCCGCATGTATCGTACCGGCGATCTTGTCCGCTGGAGGCCTGAAGGGAACCTGGAATTCATCGGGCGAGCGGATCATCAGTTGAAGGTCCGCGGCTTCCGTATCGAGCCGGGTGAGATCGAAGCGGCGCTGCGCGATGAAGAAGGGGTCGCGCAAGCCGTCGTGATCGTACGCCGGAACGCGCAGGGCGACAAGCATCTGGTCGCTTATGTCGTTCCCGGGTCCGGCAACACGATCGATCCAACCGCGCTGCGCCTGCGTCTCGGACAGCGGCTGCCCGACTACATGATCCCAGCGTCTATCGCAATCATCCCGTCTGTTCCTCTCACTCCGAACGGAAAACTCCACCGGGAATTGCTGCCGGATGTCGCCTTTGAACACAAGCAGTATCGCCCGCCCGGCAGGCACGAGGAAAAGGTGCTCTGCAACCTTTTTGCGCAGGTCCTCGACGTTGCCCGTGTCGGACTCGATGACGATTTCTTCGAACTCGGCGGACATTCCCTGCTCGCGACACGGCTTGTAAGCCGGATCCGATCCGAGTTGGACATCGATCTGGCGATTCGCGATCTGTTCCTGGCAAGCACCGTAGCAAAGCTCGCGCCGGTAGCTGCAGCCTTGCTTCCGCACAAGCCTGCGGATTCGTTGGTGCCAGGCGAGTTGGAAGAGCGGTACTTATAGCACCACCGTGCTGTCCCGCCGCAAAACATCGGTAAAGCGTCGCCGGCCGTTCGGTGTTACTGAGCAAGCAAGACAAGGAGTCCCGCATGACCGTACAAGAGCTGCTGTCACACCTGTATGAATTGGGAGCACAGGTTTCGCTCGACGGAGAAAACGTCCGTGTGCAGGCGCCGCGCGGCACCATCGCGGAAGACACGTGGCAGCACCTGCGGGCCGCGAAGGACGAGATCCGGACCTTCCTGACTCAATCGCTGAACGGGCGCGGCCGCCGGCCGCCTTTGGTGAGGCGTGCGCGACCGAACCGGGCTCCGTTATCGTACGCCCAGCAGCGCTTGTGGTTTCTGGACCGGCTGGAAGGAGGCGGCAGTACAGAATACAACGTGCCGGGAGCCTTGCGGCTGCGCGGAGTGCTCGATCGCGACGCAGTGGAACGGGCCATCAACCTGATCGTCGAACGCCACGAGAGCCTGCGAACTCATTTCGAGGAAGCCGATGGACAGCCCCTGCAGGTGATCGAGCCCGAACGGCACATCCAGTTGCCCTTGCTGGACCTGAGCGGCCTCGAGCCCGACCGGCAGCAGCGGCATGTGCGGGAGGAAATGGAGCGGGAGGCGTCCGAACGGTTTGATCTCGAACGCGGTCCCATGATCCGGATCAAGCTGCTGGAACTCGGACCCGAGGACCACATCCTGCTGCGGACGATGCACCACATCGTGTCGGACGGCTGGTCGCAGGGAGTGTTCAATCGGGAGTTCATGGTGCTATACGAAGCCTGCCGGGAGGGACGGGACAATCCGCTGCCGCCGCTACGGGTTCAGTATGCGGACTTCGCGGAGTGGCAGCGGGAGTGGCTCGAAGCCGGGGCGCTACAGCAAGGACTGGAGTACTGGAACAAGCAGCTCGAAGGCATCCCGGAGCGTTTGGAACTGCCTCTAGACCGCCCCCGGCCGAACCTGCAGACCTTCGACGCGAGCGCTTGCTACGTCGTCATCGAGAGCGAGCGTCTCGAGAAGCTGAAGCGCCTGAGCCGGGAAACGCACGGGACGTTGTACATGACGCTGTTGGCGGGCATGGGAGTCCTGCTGTCCCGCTACGGTGGGCAGGACGACATCCTCATAGGATCCCCAATCGCCAACCGCCAGGAAGCGCAATTGGAAGAGCTGATCGGATTCTTCGTCAACACGCTGGTCATGCGTATGCAGCCGGCCGATCGAATGACCTTCCGCGAGTTGATTGAGCGAGTCAGAGGGAATGCGCTCGATGCATACTTGCACCAGGATGTTCCTTTCGAACGCCTCGTCGAGTATCTCGCACCCGAACGAAGCTTGAATCGAACTCCCCTCTTCTCGGTAGCCTTTGCTCTCCAGAACGCCCCGCGCGTTCACCAGCAATTCACCGGACTCCAAGCCGAGCCGCTAGTCTCTGATGTACTCCATGTGCGCTTCGACATCGAGATCCACGCGTTCGAAAGCAACGGTGTACTTGGGATGTATTGGCTTTACAACCGCGATCTCTTTGACCATTGGCGGATCGAGCAGATGGCTCGGCACTACGCCCGGATACTGGAGGCCATGACAGATGCGCCGGACGAGAAGCTCGGCGCGCTGGCTCTCCTGAACAGTGAGGAACGCCGTGTCTTGCTCGATTCCTGGACCGGGCGGCACGCCGACAGCCCGTCCATCGCCGTTCACCAAGTCTTCGACGCCCTGGCCCACAGTGCGCCCGAACGGATAGCAGCCGTCCTTGGCGATGAACTCATCACGTATCGGGAGTTGCGGGAGCGATCGAACCAGCTGGCGAGGTATCTGCGCGACCTCGGTGTCAAAGCGGAAGTGCCGGTCGGACTCGCCGTCGAGCGGTCCGTGCCCTTCGTCATAGGGCTCCTCGCCATCCTAAAGTCCGGCGGGGTCTTCGTCCCGCTGAACCCGTCCCATCCAACCGAGAGGCTCCGGTTGTTGCTCGACGATTGCCGGCCGGCCGTCTTGATCACGGAAGAAAGCTACCGGGAACAACTTCCGGCCTCAGAGGCGGAAATTGTCTGTCTGAACAGAGACTCGCGAGTTATCTCGGGCTATGACTCGCTGGACCTGTCCGAAGAACGTACTGATCTCGATGGCGCTGCATACGTTATCTACACATCCGGATCGACCGGTAAGCCTAAAGGAGTTGTAGTCTCACACCGCGCGCTCGCAAACAAGATCTTGACGCTCATCGACTACCTGCATCTCGACGCGAGTACAAGGTACGCCGCGCTCAGCTCCACCAGTTTCGATCCCATTCTGGAACAGGTTCTTTGTCCCTTGTGTGTAGGTGGAACGTCTGTTCTGATCCCAACGTCCGCAATCGAGCACGAACAGGCGTTCACGGATTACACCAGCCGACATCACGTCCAGATACTGAACATCACACCCGCGCTCGCCGAACAGGTATTCGGTGAAGACGCTTCGGCGATAAAGCTCTCGACAATCATCTTCGGCGCCGATGTCCTGCCACGACGGTTGGTGGAGAGGGTTCGGGCTGCCGGGATCGCAGACCGGGTGCTGAACTTCTACGGACCCACCGAGACCTGCGTGGATGCTGCGGGGTACGAAGTGTGCGCCGAATCGTGCGCCGGGGAATCGGTGCCCATCGGTTCCGCCCTGCCGAACTACGGCCTTTATGTTCTGGATGGCCGGCTCGAACCCGTGCCTGTAGGTGTGAGCGGGGAGTTGTACGTGGCGGGAACCGGCCTGGCGCGCGGCTATCTCAGGCGACCGGCACTGACGGCGGAACGCTTCGTGGCCGACCTGTGGG
>DAIDIH010000260.1 GCA_027459465.1 Bryobacterales bacterium
TACATGCCGCGCTTCGTTCCGGCGGGCGGAAAGGGGCGCGATTACCTGCGCGGTTACGGAATGCAGTTCTGGGGCTTCGGCGCGGGGGCCGGCGCATCGTTCGGAAAACAAGTTCCCGGCTTCGGCGCCGGCTTGAAGCGGTCCATCAAGCAGCGTTATCCCGCGCTGGTTGCGCTGCACCCGTACGGCGAAGTGCTTCCCCGCGCGGACAACCGCATCACACTCGACCCGGTGCGCAAGGACGCTTACGGCATCCCGCTGATGAGAATCGAATACTCGATTGGGGAGAACGAGCGGAAGATGGCGGAGGCGATGTACACGACCTGCGAGGAAATCCTCCATGCGGCCAAGGCCGAGGTCTTGCCCTACCGGCGCGGGGCGCTCGATGTAAACGGCGCGGCCATCCACGAACATGGAACCTGCCGCATAGGGACCGACCCAAAGCGGAGCGCGCTGAACAGATACTGCCAGGCGCACGAAGTGAAAAATCTGTTCGTGGTCGACGGCGCGTCGTTTCCGACTTCGACGGAGAAGAACCCGACGCTCACCATCCTGGCCAACGCCTGGCGCGCCACCGACTACATGGCCGCTGAGATGGCTGCCGGACGGGTGTGACCGCTACACTGAAAGCGTATGGCCAATCAATACGCGGCCCCGCCGCCGATGGCGATCGACGCCTCGAAGAAGTATACCGCCACGTTTGAAACGTCCCGCGGGAACATCGTCTGCGAACTTTTCGCGACGGACGCCCCCAGGACTGTCAACAATTTCGTTTTCCTCGCTCGCGAAGGCTTTTACAACGGGACGACGTTTCACCGTGTGATCGCGAACTTCATGATTCAGGGCGGCGACCCCACCGGCACCGGCCGTGGGGGCCCGGGCTACCGCTTTGAGGACGAGATCGCCGGCCGGGAAAACCGTCACCAGGCGGGTTCGCTTTCGATGGCGAACGCCGGTCCGAACACGAACGGCAGCCAGTTTTTCATCACGCATGTCGTGACTGAATGGCTCGACCCGAAGCACACGGTTTTCGGCCAGGTGGTCTCCGGCCAGGACGTGGTTGACGCGGTGCAGCAGGGCGACGCCCTGAAGACAGTTACGATCCAGGAATTGTAGGATAGAAGTTTACCCACGGAACAGAGCCCCGACCGTCAGGGAGGGGTTCCGTCCCTGCGATCCGGCGCGACCCAAGATACAAATTTGAGCGCGCCAACATCTTTTAAGAAGTTCACGAATGGGAGGAACCATCGAATCATGCGCAAGTTGATTGTGCCGGCCGCTCTGTCGGCGCTCGTCGCCGGAGGACTGAGCCTCGCTGCGCCCAAGGGCGATGCCGCCAAGGGCAAGGAAACGTTCGAGCAGTGCGGAGTGTGCCACAACGTAGACAACGACGAGAAGAAGGTCGGCCCTTCGCTCAAGGGGCTTTTCAAGCACGCCAAGCTCAAGAACGGGAAGCCGGTGACGGACGGGAATGTACTCGAATTGATCAATGCTGGCGGCAATGGTATGCCATCTTACAAAGACATTCTTTCCGACGAAGAGAAGGCCAACGTCATCGCTTACTTAAAGACGGTCTGAATAGCGTCTTTCTAGTAGGCGGTCTTACATTTTCGCCCCTGTGTCTCCTTGACACACCTGTGGCGATTGGCGTATCCTTACCTTTCGTTAATTTTTAGATTCTCCGGCGAGCGGGTTGCGTCACGCCTTCCACCCCGACGCGGCCCAAGCCGAATTCATCAAATAGGAGAAACATGCATCAGGAGCCGTACTTCGTAGTTGTTCTCGCGCATTCTTTGCATGGGAGGCTACGGCGGATCCACATTCCGCATCGGGCCATCTACGCGGTCCTAGTCCTGGCTTTAATCGGACTCGTTACCGTGTGTGGTTTTGCTTTCAGTTACGCCCGCATGACCTGGAAGGTGGCCCGGTATAACTCGCTTCGCCGCGAGGTCGACGTTCTGCGCACGCGTTATCGGGATCTGCAAACCCAGAACCGGCAGAAGACCGAAGAACTCGCCACGTTGCAGCTATTCGCGAGTGAAGTGCGTCTGGCATATGGCCTTGACAACAAGGCGACGCCGGACGGCGGGCACGACGAGGATCCCGCCCTCATTCCCTCCTATCATGAGTCCCTTGAAGATTACGCCGTTCTGGAGGATGCCTCCTCGACCCGTGTCCTGCACCAATATCCGAAGCAGTGGCTTGCCAACCTCCGCCCAAGCATGTGGCCGCTCGATGGCCGCCTGCTGAGTCCATTTGGCGCTCGAACCGATCCGTTCTCGGGTGAGGGCGCGATCCACACGGGCGTCGACATCTCGGCTTCGATCGGGACGCCGGTTCGCGCGACGGCGGATGGGATTGTCGCTTTCGCGGGATCGATGTCGGGCTACGGCCATCTGCTCGAGATCGAGCATGAGAACGGAATGCGGACCTACTATGCGCACTTGTCGGCATTCGAGGTTGTGCCGGGACAAGAGGTGCGCCGTGGAGAGGTTGTGGCCTTGAGCGGTGCCTCCGGCCATGTAACCGCGCCGCATCTGCACTACGAGGTGCGCATCGGAGGTACGCCTGTGAACCCATATCCGTACCTCGCTCACAGCGCGATCGCTACCGCCGGTCCGGTCCACAAAGATTTCCCCTTCTAGCCGCTGCCGGAAGTTGAGCGGAGTTTGGCCCGGCAACGGGCCTGCGGCGATAATGGAATCAGGCGTGGCGTTCCCAAAAAGGCGACGCAGGACGCCTTGCCCTGGATGCACAGCCGCCGCGAGTTCTTACTGACCACTCTGATGGTTCCCCTATCGGCGGCGGCCGGCAGCGTGGTCCCATCCGAGCGCCGAGTGATTGTCGATCCGACGACGGAGTTCCGGATGGTCCGTCTCACGGATCCCTCCCATGCTGGTTTCCTGCCCGCGCCGGCCAACCGCGCCGTAGCCCGGCGTGGTCAGTTTCTGGTCTACTCGGCGGATCGCGACGGCGCCATGCAACCCTACCGCATGGAAACCGGCAGTGGGGTAGCCAGGCAGATCGTTCAAGCCGAGGGACTGAAGCCCGAGTCTCTCTTTCTCACGGCCGACGACAAGATGCTGTTTTTTGCCGACTCGGCCGGTATCCACCGCACAACGTTCTCCGGGCGCGAGCGGGAAATCTACCATTGGGCGGAGGGTTACGAAGGTGGCTCCGGACTGGGCCTCTCGCTGGACGGAATGTACGCCGCGGCCGTGGAAACGAAACCGGACCACTGGCGTTTGCGCCTGGTGAGCTTCCGCAACGGCCCGGTCACGTTGGTCGAAAGCGTCGAGCCGATTTCGTTCCCGTCGATCCGCCCGAGACGAGACAGCGTGGCCTACCGCCGTGGGGACTCGTCGCTGTGGCTGGTCAATTTCGACGGGAGCCAAAATCGCAAGCTCGCGCTCGCCGCCGGCGGACTCGGCCCTGTTTTCTGGTCCCCCGACGGACGATCCGTCTTGTATCTCAGTGTTCCGGAAGATCCGACCCACGCCGTCGCCATCCGTGAGTTCTTCCCGGACACCAATCAAGACCACTGGGTCACCGACACGAGCAAATACGCTACTTTCGCTCCCAATGGCGATGCGAGCGTCTTCGCCGGAGCCAGCGCGAGCAAGGCCTCGCCGTATTTGAGCCTCCTGGTTCGCCGTGCTCACCGGGAACTCACCATCGCCGAGCACCGGGCTTCGGACCCGCGTCTGGTGACGACGATGTTCAGCCCCAACAGCCAGCGCCTTTTCTTTCAAACCGACCGCGAAGGGAAGATGTGCATCTACATGATGAACACGGAGCGTCTCGTGGCGGAAACGGAAGACTGACTTACTCGCCGGCTTTTTCGAAGCTTTCGAGCGAGATGGCCCGCAAGTATTCCCCGCGCGGCGATCGGGCCCACCAGTTCCCCGTCGCGCGGCGCTCGGCTGGCGTCGTGAAGCGATACTCGAACGCGAGCGCGCGCACGTATCTTGGCGGCGCCTTGGGGAAGGGGTTCTGCTCGAACAGAGCCAGCACGGGCTTCTGCCCGTCAAGGATTCTTTTCATCAAGCTCACGAACCACGGGTTTTCCCGCCAGTTTCCCAGCGCCGCGAACCACATTTGCCAATCGAGCCGCGGCTGATACGGTGCAACCCATGCGGGCCGCCGCCCGAGCGGCCCAGGCTTGTAGGGCAGGACATAATCCTTCCAGAAGACGCCGTCGTCGGAGCCCTGAATCTGGATCTCGATTCTCTCGGTCGTCATGTCGGCGAACAGTCCATAGGTGTTCGCAATCTCGAACGGCCCCACAAGCCGCTCCACCGCACCCAATCCCACCGGCTCAGCACGAGAGAACGTCTCGTACATCCCGCCCAGACCCAGCAGAACCATCGCCGCCGCCGCCAACCGCAGCCCCGCGGGGCTCCTGCGGAACGTGACGGAACGCTCAAGCCCGAAGATTCCATCATCGAAACAGAACAAGCACAGCGACAGCGTCAGCAGATTGAAAAATGCGTAGTTGCCGGAAATCAGGATGAGAATCTGCAGCGCGCCCAGAAATCCTGCCCCGATCCATCGCAGCCTTCGCGGCGCGAAGATGAGGAACGGGACGGCTAACTCGACGAAGAAGACGCTTGCGGCGGAGATCTTCTGCGTCATCTCGGGCAACTTCGCGAGATACCACGCCACCGGCGTGGGCAGCGGCTGCGTCCAGTAATGGTAGGAGAGGGCGGTTAAGTTGCGCCAATTCGGGTCATGGCTGAGCAACTTCACAGACCCCGAGAGAAACATCATCCGGAATAGCAACCAACGGTACATCCAGACGGCCAACGGTGTACGGCCGAACACGAGCGCGAGAAAGCCGGCCTCGAGCAATAGACCGTCCCACTGAAACGAAAGGAAGTCCTGCCCGATGCCACTGAGGGAAAGGTACAACAGATAAAGCGCCGCCAGTGCGGCCCGATGCCGCATCCCTGCGATCACCGCCACAGCCACTGAGGCGCCCAGCCAGCATGCCGCTTCGAGCGCTGTGTCCGAGCAGTTCAGCCAGAATAGGGTCGGCAGGCGCCACAACGCGGCGTGGCCGAGCGCCTCCGATGCAGCTTCAAGCAGCCGCCGCGCCGGGCTGATCCCGTCCTCGCCGACGAGACCCCGAATCTGCACGCCCAACGAGGCAAAGGCGCAGAAGTAGCAAAATCCCAGGAGCCGCAAGAATGCACCGTGAATCCGTTCGTAGGAGAGCGGGACAACCCGCGCGCCAAACGCGACTCGCGTCAGCCATGCGAAGAAATTCCGGTGGGCCGCAATCATCCGGTAGGCGGCCTCGGCGACCGGGGCAAAGCCCGGCAGCGATTCGTAAAACCGGAGGAGCCACCCCTTGCCCGGCGCCAGTGCGAGCAGGGTGAACGCCGCCCGCGCTCCTTCCAGGCGTTCTCCGCCTGGCAGAAGCAGTTGGACGCTGCGCGCGTAGGCCTCTTCGGGGATCGAGGGAAAATCCGGCGCTCGTTCCGCCGCGGGCGCAAAGTCCGCTGAGTTCTGGATCAATCGGCGCGCGTACTCCACCCAGATTTTACAGAAGCCGCAGCCGCCATCGAAAAGCACTAGCGGCCGCTCCGGGCGCGTGTCCATGTCAATCCCAGCATAGGCCAGGGGCTCGGCTTCTGCCCGGCGACTTCTTGCCCCAATTTCGCTTTGACCGGCATCTAGGGAAAGGCAGGAGAATTGCCCACTCAAATGTGCAGCCAAACGGTGACTGTAAATGTACGCTCTTCTGCCCCTATAATGGAATTCCGAGCGGTGCAATCGGAATCCGTGGCGCCGCCTTTCGCTGGAGACTCGGTTACGCCGATGCGCGAATGCAGGTCGTGCTTGCTCCAAGCGGCAGCCCTTCTGGCGCTGATGGCCCCTTGCGGCCTCGCGCAGACGCTGGTGCCTCCCAGCGGTCCGGACGGTCGCGTCCACCTCTTCAACTCCGATCTCGCGATCTTCGAGGCCGGCGAGCCCCGCACCGATCTTCCCTGCGACGTGACTCCGGACAAGCCCGTCCTTGGCTTCGATCTTCGATTTCACGCCGGGTACGAGGTGACGATCCCGCTGACCGCATTCGCCGGGTCAGACGACTCGTTGACCATCCTTTTCCGCGTCTCCAGCGACGGGCCCAACACGCGCTCCATCTACCTCACGCAACACTACAAAGTCCCCTTCCTGGAGCCGGACGCAAAGGGGGAAGCTACGCTCCAGGGCGCATTTGATCTCGGTCCCGGGAACTATCACATCGATTGGCTGATGCGGGACCGCGCGGAGCACGTCTGCTCGTACTCCTGGGATTCGGAAGCCGCACTGGGTCCGAAGGAACAGAACCTTACTCCGAGTCTGACTCCCGGCGCTATCGAGCCGGCGGCCTCCGAAGATTTTCACGAGGATCCACCCATACGCCGGGAACCGGAAGCGCAGCTTCGCGTGCGCATCCTGTTGAATTTTGCTCCCCAGAATGCGCTCTCGGCCGTAGTGCGCCCTGTGGACACTGGGGCCATGATCTCGATCCTCCGGGGCTTGAGCCACGATCCGCGGATCGGCCGGTTTTCGCTGGTCGCCTTTAACATGCAGGAGCAGAAGGTGATCTACCACCAGGACGATTCGAGCCGCATCGATTTCCCGGCGCTCGGCCGCGCGCTCCAATCGATCCACCTGGGTACCGTGGCTGTGAATCAACTTGCGGAGAAGCACTCCGATACCGAGTTTCTCGCCTCGCTGCTGCAAGAGCAGGTCGCCCCTGGCCCGCAGACGCCTGACGCCATGATTATCGCCGGACCGAAAGTCATGCTTGACGCCGACGTTCCCACCTCTGCCCTCAAAGCCGCCGCCACGGCCGGCTTCCCGATTTTTTATTTGAACTACAATCGGGACCCGCAGTCGATCCCGTGGCGTGACACGATCAGCAAGGCTGTCAGGAGCTTACGTGGAAGCGAGTACACCATCACGGAGCCCCGCGACCTGTACTCGGCTGTCAACGACATTGTCAGCCGTGTCGTAAAATCAAGGAACGAGCGGTCGGCTTCATCCATCTCTACTCAATAGAGGGTCTGCGCGCAGTATGAGGACAACGAGGGTTATCCCGATGGTGTTGTTGCTGGCGGCCGGGGCAGCGAGCCTGGCTTCCGCCCAGGGCCCAGCGGGGAGCATGTACTCCCATAGCTTGGCGCCTTACGTTCCCTCACCGGAACCCATCGTGGACCGCATGCTTGAAATCGCGAACCTCAAACCCGGCGAGGTGTTGTACGATCTCGGCTGCGGCGACGGCCGCGTTCTGATCGCGGCGGTTCAGAAGTATCACGCGAAAGCCGTCGGGGTCGAACTCAACTCGAAAATTTATAAGCGCGCTGAGGATCGCATCAATCTCCTTGGCCTCCAGAACCACATCCAACTGATCCACGGAGACCTCCTCGACGTCGACTTGAGTGATGCAGACGTTGTCACCTTATACCTCATGCGCTCCTCCAACGAGGGACTCCGTCCCCGCTTGGAAAAGTTCCTCAAGCCGGGTGCCCGCGTGGTCGCCCACGACTACCCCGTGCCGGGCTGGAAGCCGAACCGCGTAGAAGAAGCCGAAACTGACTCGCATGTCCACACCGTGTACCTCTACGTCATGCCGCCGGTGAAGACTCAAGCACGTTAGCGGCCATTGCCCTATTCCCCGCTATAGCTCCAAAAATCTATTTAAAGCTATTAGAATCATAGGTTTGAATCCAATATTCCGGATCGGCTTGCTTCACAACCCTGTGACTTGCGTGCGATACTGTGGTTAGGAATCTTGGCACAAGCCGTACAGCAGGTGTCGCGTGAGACGTC
>DAIDIH010000261.1 GCA_027459465.1 Bryobacterales bacterium
TAAGTAAACGACAACTGCAGCCGGATCTCCGCCCCATGAAACTGTGGTGGCAGCGGCGGGAACGGGTTTGAAGCGCTGATGCTCGCCACCGCCGCGCGGTCCAGCGCCTCGGCCCCCGACGGCGAAGCAATCACCAGCTTCGGCACATTCCCGTTGGCGGCAATGGCGAATTGAATCTGCACGCGCCCCCGCCGCCCCAGCCGGGCGCTCTCCGGGATCACCGCAAACCAGTTCCGCCGCACCGCCGCCAGCACCTGAATCAAATACGGCCGGAAATCCACGCCCTTCGGATCGCTCAGTAGCTCGAGTTGGCTCCGCGTCGCCTTATGCTGCGGCGACGGATGCAACGGGTCCCCGCCCGGCTCGTCGTCGGCGTCCCCCACCACTACGCCCCCGCCTCCAGGGTTCCGCGTTATCGCCTGAATCGCGTCCGCCACGCTCGTCTTCGGGGGCTCGATCCGCGGCAGGTTCGCCGGAAGCTGCGTGCTCCCGTTCGTCACGCCCGGTGTTTCAAACGCAAGCTTCGGCTTCGGCGCCGGCGCCACAGGCGGCGGCAGGATGGGGTTAGGAACGCCTTGTGCCAGTACAGGACTGGTCACCTTCGTCTCGATCTTCGGCGGCGCCGCCAGCGACGGCGCGGGCTGGCCCGGCGCGGGCATCGGCTTCGGCGCCTCAAACCGGTTCCGCGGCGGCGCCGTCACCGGTTGCGGCTTCGACAACAGACTCTCAAGGTTGATTTCTTTACTGGGCTTATTGATGTTCGGCGTCGTCTGCGTCATCTTCGGCGCAATCAGTGGCGTCGCTTTGCTCAAGTCGTAAAACGGATTTACCGTCTCCACAATCTTGCGCGCCGCGTCGGCCTTCAGAATAACCAGCAGCAGAAACCCGAGAACGATATGAACGAGGATCGATCCCGCACCGGCGCGCAGGAACCTCTCCTCGCCGGGTTGCTCCCAGTTCAGTAAAAGGTTTAATTCCGGTTCGGCTGCCGCGGGCATGGCCTCTTTTGAATTGACGACGCTCACACTGGTTGAAAAGTTGCGGAACGCGCTCAGGCGGATGTTTCAAGCTGGCGCGCGACGTGCCTCGAATGTTCCTCGATTTTACCAAGGATCGCAAACGCCGCCTCCAACGCCCGCAGCCCTTGCTCGCCGGTAACCGCCGTTGGTCTCCGGGAAATCACCGCGTCGAAAAACGCTTCCACTTCCAGCCGAAGCGGCTCATCGCTTTCGACCGCGAGCGTCTCGAAGCCGATCTGCCGCTTCTCCGACACGCTGAACACCGCCGCATCCTGCCTCTGGTAATCCACCGTGATGTACTGCCGCGGCTGAAACATCCGCAACTTGCGCACCCGTTCGGTCGACACGCGGCTCGCAGTCAGATTCGCAATGCAGCCGCCCGGAAACGCCAGTCGCACGTTCGCGATGTCCACCTTACCCGATAAAATCGATAAACCCGCCGCCCGCACCTCCTCCGGCCACTCGCCCGTGAGATCCAGCACAATGTCCAAATCGTGGATCATCAGGTCCAGCACTACGTCCACATCCAGGCTCCGCGGGCTGAACACGCTCAACCGGTGGATCTCGAAAAACATCGGCTGCCGCGTGATCTTCTTCACCGCCGCGATCGCCGGATTGAACCGTTCGAGATGTCCCACCTGTAAAACGCGTCCGCCACGCTCCGCCGTGGCGATCAACTCGCGCGCCTCGCTGGGCGCCGCCGCAATCGGCTTTTCCACCAGCACGTCGATGCCGGCCTCGAGCAACTGGCAGCCGAGCCTCGCGTGCAGCGACGTCGGCGCCGCCACGATCGCGCAATCGATCCCGCCCGCCGCAATCAGTTCCTCCACCGACCCATACACCGGACACAGGCCCCCGGCGGCCGATGCGGCCCGCTCACGGTCCGGATCCACGACGGCGGCCAGACGGGCACGTTCCGACTTGCTCACCACGCGAACATGGTTGCGTCCGAACGCTCCCGCGCCCACGACGGCGGTAGCGATTTGCGGCAAACTGTCACTCCTTAGCGAGACGGGCGAACTTCAGCGCCGCGGACCGGACGGTCCGCGCGCTCTTTCTCAATCTTGTCACGTTTCGTATCCATCCGGTCACTCCTCGGGCTCGTAACCCGCCACCGCAATGCCCGCCTCGTTCGCCTGCTTGAGCATCTCCTCGCGGTCCAGCAGCAGCGTGCGGCCCGCATCCACAGCCAGCACCGTCGTCCCCGTCTCGCGCATCACCGCGATCGTCTGCGGCCCGGCCACCGGAACGTCGAACAACAAATGCGCTCTCCGCCGCGATGCCTTCACAAGCCGCAGCGGCCGCCCGTTCACCAGCGTCGCCGCCCGCCGCAGCATCGCGTCTGTCCCTTCCATCGCCTCCGCTGCCACGCACGCCCGCTCGCTGATCGCCACGCTCTGCCCCACATCCAGCCCCGCCAGCGTATTCGCGATCCGCCGCCCGTAGCGAATGTCTTTCTCCTCCTCCGAATCCGGCTTGCGCCGCGTCAGCGCCCCCGCGCCCGCCAGCAGCGGCTTCAACAGCGCGGTCGAATCCACCATCCGGATCCCCTCGTCTTCAAGCACCCGGATCACGCCCCCAATCAACGCGTCCGTGTTCCTCGCCGGCAGCGACGCCAGCACCTTCACCAGCCGCCAGTCCGGCCGGATCGCCGAAAAAATGCTCGTGTGCTTCACCTGGCCGGTCATCATCACCTCGGTCAGGCCTTCGCTCTTGAGAATCCCGATCAGCCGCCCCAACTCCCCCAGCGAAATCCAGTAGCACCGGCTCGCCAGCGCTTCCACCTCCGGCGCGGCTTCCTCCTTTATCGCCACCACCACCACATCGTCGCCCAGTTTCCGCGCCGCTTCGAGCGCCAGCAGCGGAAACCGCCCGCACCCCGCGATCATCGCGTACCGGCTCATTTCACTACGCCGCGCTCGGACTCCCGCAGGAACCGCAGCACCTCGGCAACCTCGTCCGTCACCGGCCCCTCGGCCTCGATCCTCGCCACCGCCTGCGCCGTGTTCAGCCCGGATTTCGTCAGCAGCCGGAACGCCTTCTGCAAAGCGTCAATCTGCTCCGCCGTGAAGCCCCGCCGCTCCAGGCCCGTCTTGTTCGACCCGAATACCTTCGACTCCCGAGGGCTCACCGTCATCGAGTACGGCAGAATGTCCTGCGTGATCACGCTGTAGCCGCCCGTCATCGAGTGCCTTCCCACCCGGCAGAACTGATGCACGCCGCTGAAGGCGCCAATCACCGCCCAGTCCTCCACAACCACGTGCCCGGCGAACGTCACCCCGTTGGCCAGCACCGTGTGGCTCCCGATCCGCACATCGTGCGCCACGTGCACATACGCCATCAGCAGGTTGTCGTCGCCGATCGAGGTCACCATCCCGCCGCCCTGTGTCCCCCGGTGAATCGTCACGAATTCGCGGATCTTGTTGCGATGCCCGATCCGCGTCGCCGACGCCTCGCCCGTGTACTTCAAATCCTGCGGCGCAACGCCCACCGTCGAGTACGGGAAAAAGAGATTATCCTCGCCAATCTCCGTATCGCCTTCGACGAACACGTGCGCCATCAGCCGCGTCCGCTCGCCGATCGACACTCCCGGCCCGACCACGCAATACGGACCGATCTCGGCGCTCTCCGCGATGCGCGCCTTCGCATCGACAATCGCCGCGGGATGAATCGCCATGGCGGGGTTCTGGCTTAGCCGCCGTGCGCGGGCTCGGCGGGAACCGGCGCGTCGTCGTTCTCCGGCGCCCGGTCCGCCAGCTTGCACATCACTTCCGCCTCGGCCACCACGTGGCCTTCCACCGTCGCTTGCCCGTGCATCTTCGCCACTGAGGCCTTGCGGCGCGTCACTTTCATCTCGATCCGCAATTGGTGCCCCGGCAGCACCGGCCGCCGGAACTTCGCCTGCTCGATCGACGCCAGCAGCACCAACTTACTCTTCCGGTCCGGAATGCTCGACAACACCAGCACCCCCGCCACCTGCGCCATCGCCTCCACAATCAGCACACCCGGCATCACCGGAAAATCCGGAAAATGCCCGGGAAAAAACGGCTCGTTCACGCTGACGTTCTTGATCCCCACAATCCGGTCTTCTTCAAGCTCAACGATCGAGTCGACCAGTAGCATCGGATAGCGGTGCGGCAGAATCTCGCGGATCGCCTGGATGTCAAAAATGGGCATGTCGGGATGAAACGAATCGCTATTATAACAGTCGATGCATCCCTATCTTCGTCACGCGAAACAGCAACAAGCCGATATCGTCGCGCTGATTCGCGAACTGGTCGAATGCGAATCGCCCAGTGACAACGCCGCCGCCGTGAACCGCTGGGTGGACCTGCTAGCGTCGAAACTCGAAGGTCGCGCCAAAATCAAAACCTTCCCCGGAGGCCGCTTCGGCCGCCATCTCCGCTGCGAGTTCACTCTCCCCGGCCGCAAAAAAGAAGGCCAAATCCTCGCCCTAGGCCACTCCGACACCGTCTGGCCGCTCGGCGCCCTCGCCTCCATGCCCTTCCGCCACGCCAAAGGACGTCTCTGGGGACCCGGCGTGCTCGACATGAAAGCCGGCGTCGCCTTTTTTCTCTTCGCCATGCAGGCGCTCGTCGATCTCGACGTCCCCGTCCGCCGCCGCGTCGTCCTGCAGGTCAACTCCGACGAAGAAGTCGGCAGCGAAACCTCGCGGCCCCTCACCGAGGAAGCCGCCAAACAGAGCCTTGCTGTACTTGTCCTCGAACCCGGCACCGGGCTCGAAGGGCGCCTCAAAACCGCCCGCAAGGGCGTCGGCGACTACACCATCACCGTCCACGGCCGCGCCTCCCACGCCGGAGTCGACTTCGAAGCCGGTGCAAGCGCCATCCTCGAACTCGCCCGCCAGATCGCTCGCATCGAGCGCTTCACCAACCTCAAGCGTGGCCTCACCGTGAACCCCGGCGTCGTCTCCGGTGGCACGCGCACCAACGTCGTCGCCGCCCTCGCCCAGGCCGAGGTCGATATCCGCATCGCCCGCGCCGCCGACGCCGCCCCGCTCGACAGCAAATTCCACGCCCTCCGCCCCGTCGACAAACGCTGCCACATCGAAGTCACCGGCGGCCTTAACCGTCCGCCCATGGAACGTACCGCCGGCTCGCGCCGGCTCTTCGGAATCGCCAAAGACCTCGCGCGGGAAATCGGCGTCGCCCTGGAGGAATCCTCCACCGGCGGCGGCTCCGACGGCAACTTCACTGCTGCCCTCGGCATCCCCACCCTCGACGGCCTCGGCGCCGTGGGCGTTGGCGCCCACGCTCCCACCGAAAGTATCCTCGTCAACCGCATTCCGGACCGCGTCGCCCTTCTCGCGGCGCTCGTCTCACAAGGTCTGTAAACACAAAACGGGCAGAGCCCGAAGGCGCTGCCCGCTTCTAGCCAGCTTTTCTTGTAAAACCTTCGACTTAGCTCTTCCGCCGCTTCCGCGCCAGAAGACCCAGCCCGATCAGGCCGCCACCCATCAGAGCCATGCTCGCCGGCTCCGGACTTACAATCGTGCCCGAAAGGCTCGTTTGCTGTGCGCTTGTACTCGCAAAAAGTTGGCTGAGGTTCTGCGGCCCGCCGGGAAGCTGAAATGTCAGAATGCCACCTGCAGGGCCACTCGCAAAGTTCATGAAAATCGGATCCGTGCCGACGTTCACCATGTTGGAGAGCCCAACATTGATCGCGAACGCACCTGCGCTGCCCGAGATTGTCTCCCATGAGATCGTGCCGCTCAGGGAGTTTGCACCGTAGCTCATGCTGAATGCCCCAGTGCTCGGGTCAAACGTGGACGAGGTCCCGTTCCAGCCCAGACCGAACCCCGGCAAATTCACCGTCGCACCGATAATCCCCGCATCGGACGGGCTAACCGGAAGCACGACCGTTGTGTTGCTAAACGAAAAATCCTGACATGCCGTCGATCCCGCCGCGCAGCTTCCCAGCGTACCGTCCGGCGTGATGGTGACAACACCATTCAGGTTGATGGTATCCCCTCTCAAGGCAACCGGAGCGACTGCCATAGCCGCAGTCGCAATGGCCACCAAGTGGAACCTTGCACACCTTCTCATATGAACTACTCCTCCGTTCCGAGACTCAATGCGCCCAGTCCTCTAAGACCGCCTAGACTGAATGCTCAGTCTAGAGTACATCACGTATTTTCAAATTGGCAATGAACTGCAGTACCGGTACCGTACTGCTACTCTCGGAAACTACACTCTGGATCTTATTCCCGGCGTGGTTCACCCTCCACCGCAACCCCCGCCATCTCCGCTTCTTCGGGTTCTCCCGCCCCCATGCGACAATAATCACCGGGAATGGTGATCGACGGCATTTACTACGCGCTTGGCTTGGCTGCTGCTGCCGCCGTCGTCGCCTTTCTCGCTGGCCCGGCCTACGCCGTCCCCTTGGTCGTGTTAGCGCTTTTCTGCCTCTACTTCTTCCGCGACCCGAACCGCACCATCCCCGAAGGGCCCGTCGCAGTCTCCCCCGCCGACGGTAAGGTCGTCTCCGTCGTCGCCGATTCCAACGGCCAAACCCGCCTCAGCATCTTCCTCAACATCTTCGACGTTCACGTCAACCGCTCGCCCGTCGGCGGCCGAATCACCGCAGTCGACTACACCCCCGGCCGCTTCCTGGTCGCCAGCCGCGAACAAGCCAGCACCCACAACGAACAAAACTCGATTACGGTCGAATCCATCAACGGCTCCATCGTCGTCTTCAAGCAAATCGCCGGCCTCATCGCCCGCCGCATCGTCTGCTGGAAAAAGCAGGGCGATGCCGTTGAAAAAGGCGAGCGCATCGGCCTCATCAAGTTCGGCTCCCGCGTCGACGTCTTTCTCGGCCCCGAATGGACCGTCGCCGTCAAACCCGGCGAGCGTGTCGCCGCCGGCTCCAGCATCGTCGCTCGCCGAAAGGATCAATAAGGTGCCAGAGCCCGCCGATCTCGCCCCACGCAAGCCGCCCCGCCGCGCCGCCTACCTCCTGCCGACACTGTTCACCTCCGGCAACGTCTTCCTCGGCTTCCTGGCTATCCTTCGTACCTTTGAAGGCGCCCTCGCCGCCTCCACCGGAAATCTCGGCTACAACCCCGACTTCGCCTTGGCCGCCAAAGCCATCGGCATCGCGGTCCTGCTCGATGGCCTCGACGGCCGCATCGCCCGCATGACAAACACCGTCAGCGCCTTCGGCCGCGAACTCGATTCCCTCGCCGACGTCATCACGTTCGGCATCGCCCCCGCCGTCCTCGCCTTCGCCTGGGGCGTCGAATTCGCCGCCCCAGGCGGCTTCCTCCGCGACCACCGCGCCGGCTATTTCATCGCCTTCCTCTTCCTCCTCTGCGGCGCCGCCCGCCTGGCCCGCTTCAACGTCCAGACCAACCCGAAGCCCAAAAACCCCGGCCGCCCGGACCGCAAGTACTTCGTCGGCCTCCCCATCCCCGCCGCCGCCGCCGCCGTCGCCGCTGTCATCTACGCCCAAGGCTGCGCCCCGCTCCAGGACTGGCTCCTCTCCGCCCTCTGGCTCGCGCTCCTGGCAGCCCTCTCCTTCCTCATGGTCTCCACCTGGCGCTACCCCAGTTTCAAGGAAATCAACCTCCTCAAGCCCCAGTCCCCGCTCATCCTCATCCTACTCGGCAGCCTCGTCTATCTCATCTGGAACTTCGGCCAAACCGTCCTTCTTCTGATGGCCGCCACCTACGTGCTCTCCGGCATCACCATTCGCATCGGAGGCATCTTCCGCCGCAAGTTCCTGCGCCGCCCCGGCCATCCCGAACCTGCCGAACCCGCTACGGAGCCGCCCCTTGGCTGAACACGATCTCCTCGCCATCGTCGGAGCAGATACGCTGCTCGGCCGCGAACTTCGCGACGTGCTTACCGAAGCCGGCCTCGGCGCCCGCATCCGCGCCATCGCCGCCGGCGAAGAAGAACCCGCCGAACCGATCGGTGAGGTTGAAGAAGAGGAGCCCGCGGCCGAAGAGGAAAACGAAGAACTCGAGGAGGCCGAGGAGATGTTCCTCGAATCCCTCCAAGACGAAGCCTACGCCGAAGCCGCCGCCCTGCTGCTCGCCGGCTCACCCGCCTCCTCCCATCGCACCCTCGAAATCGCCACCGCCCTTGGCCTCAAGGTCATCGACCTCACCGGCGCCCTCGAAGATCAGCCCTCCGCCCGCCTCCGCGCCCCCAGCCTCGAGGAACCCGCCCATCAGCGCGAAACGGAACTCTCCGTCATCGCCCACCCCGCCGCCTCCGCCCTCGCCCGCTTCTTTCGCGCCGTCCACTCCGTCCAGCCCATCCACGCTTCCGTCGTCACCGTCTTCGAACCCGCGAGCGAACGCGGCCAGGCCGGCCTCGACGAACTCCACCAGCAGACCATACGGCTCCTCTCCTTCCAAAGCCTCCCGAAACACATCTTCGACGCCCAAATCGGCTTCAACGTCCTCTCCGAATACGGCGAGGACGCCCCGCTCTCCCTCTCCTCCGTCGAACAGCGCATCGAGCGCTGCCTCGCCACCCTCCTCACCTGGGGCGCCGCCCCTCCCCCCATGCCCTCTCTCCGCCTCATTCAACCGCCCGTCTTCCACGGCTACAGCTTCTCGCTCTGGGTCGAATTCGAATCCGTCCCGGATCTCACCCGACTTATCCGCGGCCTCGAAGCCGCCGGCATCGACGTCCGCTCCGGCATCGCCGAGCCTCCCACCAACGCCGGCGCCGCCGGCCAGAGCGGCATCACCGTCGGCTCTATCAGCACCGACCACAATCGCCGCAACGCCGTCTGGTTCTGGACCGTCGCCGACAACCTCCGCCTCACCGCGGACCACGCCCTGGAGGTCGTCCGTGAGATTCTGGCCTAGC
>DAIDIH010000262.1 GCA_027459465.1 Bryobacterales bacterium
CTAAGTATTTACTCGCCTAGAGGTTACTTCGTGGACAGACTGACGCGGAAAGAACTCAAGCGCGACCCGCTTGCGCTTGAGGTTCAACACGGTTTTGAATTCTTAACTACGCATCGCCAGCAGACGATCCGCTACGGAACGGTCGCCCTGGCGGTGATTCTGCTTGGTGGAGCGATCTACCTTTACCACCGGCACGAGCAGGGCGTACGCGAAGACGCCCTCGCTAAGGCGATGCAGGTAAACGAGGCACCCGTAGGGGCTCCGGCCGGTTCGGCGCCTATTACGTTCGCCACGCAAAAGGAAAAGGATCAGGCCGTAGCGCAAGCTTTTACGGGCTTAGCGGCCAAGTATCCCGGAACATCGGAAGGGACGGTGGCCGATTTCTTCCTGGCGGCTCACGCCGCCGACGCCGGCGATATGGCCCAAGCTGAGAAGCGTTTTCGGGACATCGTCGACAATGGCGACGGGCCGTACGTTTCCCTGGGCAAGCTTTCCCTTGCAAAGATCTACGCGTCGGAAGGCAAGACCGCGGATGCGGAAAAGCTCCTTCGTTCGGTGGTAGATAAGCCCACCGCTCTGGTATCGAAGGAAGAGGCCCAGATCCAGTTGGCCGAAGTCCTCGCCAAGACCAACCCGAAGGAAGCCAAGGCGCTGCTCGCGCCGCTGCGTTCGAGTCCTCGGCCCGCGGTGAGCCAGGCGGCGATCGACGCCTACTCGTCCCTCAAACTCGACTGATGCCGGCCGCTCTGGCGCTGCTGCGCTTCCCGGTGGAACAAAGCCGCGGGCGCCGCTATCCAGAAAGTCGGCATCCTTACCGCAACGAGTTCCAGCGGGACCGGGACCGAGTCATCCATGCGCGTGCCTTTCGCCGGTTGGAAAATAAGACCCAAGTCTTTCCGGCCTCTCTTTCCGATCACTTTCGCAATCGCCTGACCCACACCATCGAGGTCAGCCAGCTCTCCCGGACCGTCGCGGTCGTGCTTGGCCTCGATGAGAGCCTCGTGGAGGTCCTTGCCCTGGCCCATGACATCGGACATCCCCCGTTCGCGCACGCCGGCGAGGAGGAGTTGGACCGGCAGATGCAGCGGTTTGGGGCACGGTTCGACCATAACCGTCATGCACTGCGGATTGTGGAGACGTTCGAACAACGCTACGCTCGCTTTCCGGGCCTCAACCTGACGTTTGAGGTCCGGGAGGGCATCCTCAAACATTCAAAAGATCTATCCCCGGCCGACGGCCGGGAGTTTGATGAATATCTCCCCGGCTTGCGTCCGCCGCTGGAGGCGCAAATCATCGACCTGGCCGACGAGATCGCATACAACACGGCCGACTTGGACGATGCGTGGTCGGCCGGACTGGTGGATGCGGACTCGGCGTGTTCCGCGATCGAGGAGTTCGCCGCGCTATGGGAACGGGAGGCGACACAGTTTCCCGGCGCGACCGAGCGGGAACGGTTCTACGAGGTGCTGCGCCAGTTGGTGGACGCGTTGGTCACGGGATTAATCGAGGGGACGCGGGAAGCGAGTCTCGCGGCCGGCGCCGGGAGTGTCGAGGAGGTTCGGAGCCATCCGGTGCGGCTGGTTCGCCTGACGGAAGAGACGCAGCGGCTGAACCGCGGGCTAAAGCATTTCCTGCACAAAATGGTTTACGGTTCCGAGACGCTGCTCGCCGAGCGCCGTGCTTCCACCGCCCGCATCGCGCAGATGTTCACCTACTTCATGGACGACCCGGAGCGGCTGCCTGAGAGTTACCGGGAGGGGCTGAGCGAGCAGCCGGCGCACCGGATCGTCTGCGATTACGTGGCCGGGATGACGGACCGGTACTTCGAAAAAACCTACCGCGAACTCTTTGGCTGATCTTCCGTTCGGGCGTGGACACTTTGCACCTCGGCGGCTCGGACGGAGTACTGCTTGCGCAGGAGACGGCAGAGTTCGGCGGCGAGCGCGTCGGCATCTTCGTCGTAGCTGTGGGACAACTCGACCTTTAGATAGACATCGGTTCGGGGCATTCTTCCTGATGATACCGGGAACAAGTACGGCCTACCGAAGATGCCACAATAGTGGGTTATGCAAATCATCAAAGTCATTGGACGAGAAATACTGGATTCGCGCGGCAACCCCACGGTGGAGGCTGACGTAGAACTGGAGGACGGCAGTTTCGGACGCGCTGCGGTGCCCTCGGGCGCCTCGACCGGCGAGTTTGAAGCTGTCGAGCTCCGCGACAACGACAAGTCGCGCTATCTTGGCAAGGGTACGCGAACCGCGGCAAAGAATATTAGTGAAAAAATCGCGCCGGCGGTGCTGGGAATGTCGGCGTTCGACCAGGCCGGGCTCGATCACAAGATGATCGAGCTCGATGGGACCAACAACAAGGGAGCCCTGGGCGCGAACGCCATTCTGGCGGTTTCGATGGCGGTTGCGCGGGCGGCGGCGAACTCGCAGATGACGCCGCTGTACCGGTATCTGGGGGGCGTGCAGGCGACGCTGCTGCCGGTGCCGCTAATGAACATCCTGAACGGCGGCGCGCACGCGGACAATTCGGTGGACCCGCAGGAGTTCATGGTGGTGCCGTTCGGCGCCAAGAAGTTTGCCGACGCTGTGCGCATGGGCGCCGAAGTGTTCCACACATTGAAGGGCGTGCTGAAGAAGCGCGGCTATTCGACGGCTGTGGGCGACGAGGGCGGCTTCGCGCCGAACCTGAAGTCGAACGACGAGGCGCTCGAAGTGGTGCTCGAGGCGATCCAGAAGGCCGGCTACAAGCCCGGCGAGGATATCGGCATTGCGCTCGATCCGGCGGCGAGCGAGTTCTACGACGACGAGAAGAAGAAGTACGTCTTCAAGAAATCCGACAAGAGCGAGCGGACCAGCGAGCAGATGGTCGAGTTCTGGGCGAACTGGGTTCGGCAGTATCCGATCGTGTCGCTCGAAGACGGCATGTCGGAATCGGACTGGGACGGTTGGAAGCTGCTGACCGATACGCTGGGCGGCAAAATTCAGCTCGTCGGCGATGACATTTACGTGACCAACACCGAGATCTTCGCGCGTGGTATCGCCAAGGGCATCGCGAATTCGATTCTGGTGAAGCTGAACCAGATCGGGTCGGTCACCGAGACGCTGAACGCGGTGCACATGGCCGACGACGCCGGCTACACGGCGGTGATTTCGCACCGCTCGGGAGAGACCGAGGATCCGTTCATCGCCGATTTCGCCGTTGCGACCCGCGCCGGACAGATCAAGACCGGGTCGGCGAGCCGCACGGACCGCATTGCCAAGTACAACCAGCTCATCCGGATTGAGGAAGAACTGGGGTCGGCGGCGGAGTTCGCCGGCGGAAAGGCATTCCGCCGCTAATGGCCGCGCAACATCCGTTGGTATTGACGATTCTCGACGGCTGGGGATTTTCCCCGGCCGTCGAAGGCAACGCCATTGCACTGGCGCGCAAGCCCAACTACGACGCGCTGCTGCGCGAATACCCGAACACGCTGGTGCAGACTTCGGGGCCGAGCGTCGGCCTGCCGGAAGGTCAGATGGGCAACAGCGAGGTGGGCCATCTGAACATCGGCGCCGGGCGGATCATCCAGATGGACGTCACCCGGATCGACCAGATGATCTCGACCGGTGAGATCTACGACAATCCGGTGCTGGTGGAGGCGATGAAGCGCGCCCGCGGCAAGCGCCTGCACCTGATGGGGCTGTGCAGCGACGGCGGCGTGCACTCGCTGTTGACGCATCTCTACGCGCTGCTTGAGATGGCGCGCCGCTTCGAGTTGAACGACGTCTGCGTGCACTGCTTCCTCGACGGCCGCGACACGCCGCCGCACAGCGGGGCGGGCTTCGTCGAAGAAGTCCAGAAGGTGCTGCGGGAAAAGCACGTAGGCCGCATCGCCACTGTCAGCGGGCGCTACTACGCTATGGACCGGGACAAGCGATGGGAGCGCGTGGAGCGCGCGTTCGAGGCCCTGCGATTCGGCGGTGGGGACAAGACCACGGACCCGGTGGCGGCGATACGGCGGAGCTACGAGAAGGGCGTCACAGACGAGTTCTTCGAACCGGTGACCGTCGTGGATGAGCGAAACGAACCGGTTGGCGTGATCCGCGATGAAGACGTGTCGATCTTCTTCAACTACCGCGCCGACCGCGGCCGCGAAATGACAATGGCGCTGACGGGTGACGTTACGGTTCCCTACCACGGCAAGGCCCCGCGCGGGCTCTACCACGTCACGATGACCGAGTACGACAAGACCTTCCATTGCCCGTTTGTGCTGTCTCGGGAGCATCCGCACAACATCCTGGCCAACGTGATGGGCGGATTGAACTGGAAGAACCTGCGGGTTGCCGAGACGGAAAAATACGCGCATGTGACGTACTTTTTCAATGGTGGCAATGAGAAGCCGTATCCGGGCGAGAGCAGGGAACTGGTGCCGTCGCCGAAGGTAGCCACGTACGATCTCAAGCCGGAGATGAGCGCGGCCGGCATCACCGAAGTGGTGGTGAAGGCGATCGAAAAGGGCGGCATGGACGTGGTGGTGATGAACTTCGCCAACGCGGACATGGTGGGCCACTCGGGCAAACTGGAGCCGACGGTCCGCGCGGTCGAAGCAGTCGACGCGGGCTTGGGGGAGATTCACATGGCGCTGAAGCGGCACGGTGGAACCTGGCTGATCACGGCCGACCACGGCAACGCGGAAACCATGATCGACCCGGTGACCAAGGGACCGCACACGTATCACACGACGAATCCGGTGCCGCTGATTGTCGTTGACGAAGCGCGCCGCCCGCTGAAGGCTAACGGCTCACTGCGCGACATCGCGCCGACGATTCTCGGCATGATGGGTGTGCCGAAGCCGGCCGAAATGTCCGGAGTGGACCTGCGGTTGTTGTAGCTGGCATCGCGCACTACGTGCCGCGCGGCCTGCCCTGTGCGCTAGGCCGGGATCAGGGAACGATTACACCGCAGGCGATGCGCGGCCCGGCGTTGCCGGCGGGATCGGTCTTCATGTCGTCCGGCTGGGCGTGAATCACCAGCGACGTTCCGCCGTTGGAGAGCAGCGAGTTGGCGCCCTCGCCCAGCGTTACGCGCTCGTTGGTGATGGTGACCTTCGCCTTGCCTTTTTTGTTCACCGTGAAGTTGGGCATGTCGCCCGCGTGCGGCCCTGCCGGATTCTGCAGGCCGTGGTGCTTATGCTCCGGATTGAAGTGGCCGCCGGCAGTAGTGAAATCCGGGCCATCGCACTTCGGGTTCTGGTGGAAGTGAAGGGCGTGCTCGCCGGGCGGCAGGCCATGGACGTCGAGCTGGACGCGAACGCCGGTGGCTGTACTGGAAATCTTCGCGGTCCCGACACTGGCGCCCTTACCGTCGTATAGGCTCACGTTTACCGATTTGGCCGCCGCGGCGGCTGACACGGCGAAGGTAGCGGCCACAACGGCCGTCCAAAGGAGGGAATTTCGCATGGTTTGGTTTCCTTTCCAGGGGAGCGCGTGGGGCCGCTGGGGCGCTCGGTTCTGTGCGGTTTCGATACCGGCCCTACCACGATCATAGCGATGTCGTGAACGAAGCCGCCGGCCTGGCGGTTCCGCTGCGCGCTAGTGGACCCCGGCGGAGTAGAGTTGGAAGGCGCCCCAATAGTAAGGCTTGCGGCGTGCGGCGGCTGAGCGGATCATCTCGAGCTTGGCGTCACGCAGCGCCCGCGCCGGCGGCAGGCCATCGTTCAGCTCGCTATAGAGCCGCGCCATCAGGGCGGGTGTGGAGGCGTCGTCGACGTCCCAGAGTCCGGCGATGACGTTGCGCGCTCCCGCCTCCAGAAACGCCCATGCCAGGCCAACGATTCCTTCACCCGAATAGGTTCGGACGCCGGCGCCGCGGCATGCGGAAATCGTGACGAGTTCCGCATGGAGCGGATGTCCAATCACATCCCGGGCGCGCAGTTCGAAACCGCCGGGCTGCGGGGACAGGATCAGCGCGCTTTCGAGCGGATCCTCGCTGTTGGGGGAGGAGTGCGAAGCGAAGTGGATGATCTCGAAGCGGCCCGGATCGGAGTTCGTATAGGCGGCGGGCTGGGCGCGGGCGCCCTCAAATACGGCTCGGCGCTCAGGCGCAAAGTGGCTGGCCACGATCTTCATCTCCTCGGCCGCGTGGGCAAGTGGAGGATAGTCGTCGCCGGGGCTTTGCGGATTGCCAATGAGCAACAGCGAGGAGGCGGGTGCGTTGCGGGCAGCCGCGCTGCTGCCGGCGGCCAGCAGCGAGAGCGAAGGCGCGATCGAGACGGTAGCGGCTTCAATCCAATAGCGCGGTTTTGCCCCGCTCATCGGGAGTGTTTCGAAATTGAGCGAGTGGAGCACGGCGTCGGGCACGATAATGACCCTGGCGCCGTCCGGCAGGAAGGAGCGTACCGGTTCGATGAGGGCGTTCCAAAGCCCGGCTCCGGCGGATTGGGGGTCTTCGAGCGGGTCGTTGAGGTTTTCCAGGAAGTTTCGATAGCTGACCACGAGGCGGCGGATTTCGGATTCATCGGGCAAGGTGCGCAGCACGACGCGGGTCGGCGTTACCACCCAGAGGTAGGAGTGGCCGGGGGAGAGCCAGTAGCTTAGCAGTGTGGCGTGTGCGGAAGCGGCAATGCGTTCGAAGTCGGCCACCGTGCAGCGCCGCCGGCTTCCCTGCCGCTTCTCAGCCATCAGGCGGGCACGGCTCGATTCGGCGATTTCCAGGGCGCGGTCGTTCTGGCCGTGACCGACGAGGAACGCTACGTAGTCGCCGTAGAAGTTGATCATGCTCGCCAACAGAGTGAGCTTATTCTGGTCGCTGCGCAGGCTGCTGCGCTGGCTTTCGATGAAGTCGAGCGCGGCGCGGTAATGGCGGTTGGCCGCGTCGAGGTTGCGCGCGTTGGTGTAGAGGTGGGCAAGCCCGGCACGGGATTCGAGCACGAGGGAAGGGTCGTCGGGTTTATTGTTGAGGACCGAGAGGAAAGCTGCTTCGGCGCGGGAGAGATTTCCGCGGCCGGCGTCGATGCGAGCCTGGATTTCGACGTTGATGTCGGACACGGAGGAATGGGTCAGGGCCTGGCGAATCCGGGACGCCTCCTGGTTGGAATGCTCCGCGTCGTCCCAGTCCTTGCGCAGGATGGCGGCCTTGGCGAGGTCCTCGAGCAGGTCCGCGACGCTCGCTTTGGCTCCGAGGCTGCGGGCGCGATCGAGGGCGATCCGCCCGCGGCGCGTGGCTTCGGCGTCGTCGCCCATCTGGAGGAGTGTTTCGGTGGCGCCGTCGAGGGCCTGCACTTCCACGCTTAACTCGCCCATGGAGTGAGCGCGGGTAGCGGCGTCCTCGAACTGCCGAAGCGCGGCGGAGAGATCTCCCAGGCCGAGGCGGCACCATCCGAGGTTTGACTCCACGTGTACCAACTGAAGCGGTTCGTTCTGGCTTTCGAACAAACGTTTGGCGCGTTCGAGCCAGAAGACCGCGTCTTCGGCGCGGTACGAATCGTTCAACAGGACACCCAGGTTCCCGCTGGCCATCGCCGCCAGGCGGGAGTCGCCTCGAGCCTCGGCATGGCCCAGCACGGTGCGGAATTGCACTTCGGCATCGGCGAGGCGGCCGGCCATCCCGTACGTGGAGCCAAGCCGCAGAGCGATTTCGTCCTGCTGCACGCCGGAAGACGCCACGGAACCCGCCTGCTGAAGAAGGCTCTCGGCATCGGTGAACCGGGACAAGTGCGCGAGGGCGTAGCCCCGGTCCATGAGGAGACGGGCCCGGAGATCCCGATCCGCCGGAAGTGGGAGCCCAGCCAGGAGCGGGGCGGCGGATACGGCTTTCCCGCTGTAAATCATCGCCTCCGCTTCGATGAGAGCAAAGCGAAGATGATTCTCAGGGTCGGAAGAGGTTTGCGCCAGCCCGGTTCGTGCACGAGCGATCGCTGCCGCGTTATCTCCCGCGCGGAGCAGGTTCTCCGCCTCAACCAGTTGTGCTCCGGTTGACTCGTGGCGCCTGGCGCGGCAGCCGGTCAGGGGGAATAGAACAAGCGCGACGCCAACTACGGCCAGAACGTGCCGTTGGCGGTCGCCGACGATATGCTCAGGGAGCCCGACGGCGGTGTCCGCAATTCGGCCCGCAGCATGGTCAGGTGGCGCTGGTTGCCGCGGGCAAACAGCGTGGCCAGTTGGATAGTGCCGAACTGCTTGATCGTGATGATCCCGCCCTGAACCTGTACGTCCGGTGGCAGATTTCGAATGCCACGCACCAGCGTGCATCCGAGCGCCTCCGCAAAGACCGGAATTTGGCCGGAGGGTGCCGGCTCGAGCGAGCAACGAGCTACCAATTCCCGGAACGGCTGATCTTTGTCCCACGCTTCCGTTAGCTTATCGAACGTGTCGTAGCGGTCAAAAACGTCGGTGGCAAGGTCGATATCAATCAACTTTCCGCCGATGCGGAGGTTCTCGAAATAGCTTCCAACGACCGTGATATTCGGTTGCCCGGCCCCAACGAAGTGACGCGAACTCAGCCGAGCCACGATGCGCGAGGCCGTGACGACGTCAAGGATATTCAGTCCTTCCACCGTAGCCGTAACCATCGTGCCATAGGCGTTGATGTCCGGCATGTGATATCCGAGACTCTGGCAGTAGGCCGCGTCGAAGGCGAGGATATTGCCCGCGGCGCTCGAGTGGGCGAATTTCTCCACCCGCGATGTCGCCGTGCCACCGTCATTCGGCAGCGATGCAGCGGCCTGGACGGAAATGATCTCCTGGCTGGGACTCGTAATGATTCCGGAGGCGGCGGACGCCTCACCATGAAAAAGGTATCGTTTGGCCATTCGGCCCTCCTGCGCTTCGTTATCGGTAGCGGATTTGAAAGCTATATTGAGCCAGCAGCGCCCCGCCGTCGGGGTCACCGTCCCGGACCGTCAGCGTCCAGTGGCCCGGTGGAGCACTCTGCGTGGGAACCACCAGGTAGATGTCCCGCCCGGGATCGGGGGCGGGTTCGCGCACCCTCAGAGGCGCGGTTCCCTTCGGGCCGGTCAACTCGCATTCGAGCGAATTGGCCTGCCGGTCCCACGTGGGGTCGAATCGCAACAGAATGTCACGCGCGCTACGCCCGGCGACGACCTCCGCCTCTGTGCCGCGCGATGCGGCGCGCAGCGCATAGGACACCGGAGCATCAAGAGACGAAGCTGTGGCGGCTTCCTCGCGCAAATGGGGGATTGTGACTGTATTCTGGTATATCGTAACGGCGCAGAGCAGGAGAGCCGCAAACGCGGGGGCGCCAAAACGAAGCCAATCCACCGCCCACGGCCATCGGCGTTCACCGGTTGTCATTCTCCCGGCTTCCGCCGCTAGGTCTTCGGCAGGATTTATCTGGCCGGCGGCTAATGCCTTTCCATTCTCGGCCAGCATTACGGCGATTTTCAGGTCTTCGGCGCACTCCGTGCAAGAGAAGAAATGAAGCTCAAAATCTTCGCATTCCGCCGGTGACAACTCACCGAGCAGGTATTTTTCGACAGCGTGCAGATTTTGAGCGTCGGCGTGATCCATAAGCTTTTTTGTTCCCCACAGCGAAGCGCCCGTGCAGGGTGGCTTCATAGGATGTGTGTAGATCCGGTATCGTTCGTTTCATCTCGGCGCCTGATGCTTGATTCCGTGGCCGTCAAGAGCCCGCTTGAAGCGCTGCTTCGCCCGATGTAAGAGCACCCGAAGATAACCCGAGTCCACTGCGAATCTGCGGCAAACTTCTTGTTTATCAATCTCTTCCAGAAAAATCAACCGCAAAATCGCCCGGTCGCGATCCGACATCTGATCGAGCACCGCCCGCACTAGTACTTTTCGCTCCTCGTTCACGATCGGTTCATCGGGATCGGTGGCCGGGGCGGGCGGCTCCGGCGCGTTTTCCGGCATTAGCGGGTGACGGGTGTCAAAGCGGAGCAATTCTAAGGTCACGTTCTTGCAAACGGCGTGAATGAACCCGGGAAGGCGTTCCGGATCGTTAAGGCCATGCTCCTTGCGCAGGGCGACCAACACGCGGAGAAAAGTCTCTTGGGAGATGTCTTCGACCAATTGCGGCGAGCGGATTTTCCCCCGCAATTTCAAGCGGATCAGCTCGCGAAAATGACGCGTGAAGTGGCGTTCGGTCGCAGGGTCGCTTCCGCGCAACCGTTCCAGGTAATCACGATCAAAGCGTTGGCTTTCCAATCCGCGATGTCCGACGGGAGACTGGCTATCAGAATACTAAAGATTTCGTCTCCGCGCTCCGATGGAAGGGCAGGAGAACAGCGTGGGGATGAGCGAGGTTCGCATCTGGGCGGCGCACCGTATGATAGCCGCTGTTCTGCTCGTTTGTGGGATCGGGTACGCTTCCGCCCAACCACTGAGCGCGGCGCCGGGGCAGGCGCGTTGGCGGAGGTGGTGGATCGGCTCGACCCTGGCCCTGGCCGGGGCAGAGGCGTTGGACGTGGCCAGTTCACGCGGGGCACAGGAAGCCAATCCGCTGTTGCGCGGGGCCGGAGGACAGTTCAACACCGCCAAAGCAATCGCGTTGAAAGGCGTTTTCACGGGCGGAGCGCTGTTGATGGAAGCGTTGGCCCTACACCATCATCACAGGGCTGACCAGTTCAAGATGTTCGCCACCGCCAATACAGCGGGAGCGGCGGGGTTGGCTGCCGTGGCGGTTCACAATTTTCGCGTGAACTCCGGCGCTGCCTCCCTACCGTCCCCATGAGGGTTCGCGTCCAGGAGCCGATGAGCCCTCCGCCGCGTGCTTATCCTGAGAGGGAATGGCAATTCCCGGAGTCTTGATCGAAGTCAACAGGCGCCGGCTGTTGACACGTACGATAGGCGCCGGGGCGCCGGCGGTCATCTTCGATGCGGCGCTCGGCGCTTCGTCTTTAAGCTGGTCTCTCGTTCAGCCGGAAGTCGCGAGGCATGCGCTGACGTTTTCCTACGACCGGGCCGGCTTCGGAGGGAGCGACGCAGGGCCGATGCCCCGCACGAGCTCGATGATCGCCTGTGAGCTGAGAGAATTGTTGGCTGCCGCCGGCATACCTGGTCCTTTTGTTGTGGTTGGGCACTCCTTTGGCGGTCTGTGCGCGCGCGTCTTCGCGGGGCAATATCGCGAAGACACGGCGGGCCTAGTGCTGGTGGATGCGCCGCATCCCTCTCAGTGGGCAAACCCTACGACGGTCGATGCCCGGAGATTGCGAACGGGCGTGCGGTTGGCTCGCCGCGGAAGGTTCGCGGCTCGCATCGGGTTGGCGAAGGCAGTTTCGTGGCTGGTTCGCGCCGGAACCCCGAATACGGCGCGGCGAATGTCTTTTTCGCTCGGCGGCCCGGCGTTGCGAGGCCGCGCGGACTACTTTCTGGGTACCTTGAACAAGCTGCCGGCCGAGGCGCGTGCGGAGGCGGTAGCGGCGTGGATGCGGCCGCGATTCTACGAGGCGTTGGCGAGCCAGATGGAGTCGATGCCGCAGAGCGCACGGGAGGCCGCTGCGGTCGAAGAGCTTGGTGCAATGCCACTCGCGGTGGTGACGGCGGCCGAGCCTTCCGGTCAGCGTCTGGCCGAGCAACAGGACACTCTGCGCTTGTCCACCCGCTCGCGGCACTGGATCGCGCGGCGAGGGGGACACTGGATCCCTCTCGATGACCCGGCTACCGTAGTTGAGGCGATTGTCGCCGTTGTCGAGCAAGCGCGCGGGTAAGTCCCGCAGCGGAGCTTGCCGCGCGCGGGCGGCGTTAAAAGCGTGCGCGCGAAGGACCCTGCAGCAGGGTCCAACTGCTCAAGAATGAACCGAGCGCGCCAACGGTGAGCCACACCGCGCCGCGAAATTCCGCCGGCCCGTTGTACATGAACGAAGACAAAAAGAACCCGTGGAACATCAATATAAATATGGCGGCACACCAGATGGGGAAAAGGATCTTCAGCTTGCCGGCGGCTGCGAGTGCGGAAAGGATCAGGCCTCCAATGCCGAGGCCCAGCACGCCATAGGTGAGGCCGGCGCCCTTCCACGGCAGCATGTCCAGCTTCAGATTGTTCCGACCGCTGAGAAGGGTCACGAGTCCGACGCCCGTGAGAAAAAGGGACAAAATTGTTTCAAACAGAATGCTGTAGATGCGTAGTAGGAGCCTCATGCCTGGATCGTTCCCCAACTTGAGAAAAGCAAGCGCTCATTGTATCGTTTTTGCCTGCCTGTGTCTGCGCAACGCGAACATCGCCAGGCCTGCGCTTAACGGTGCAGAGGCGCGGACAGCCGCAGTCCAGGACCGAGGGTTGCGATAAATGCCGCGGCGAGTACGGCGGCTGCGGCAATCCACGCAGGGCTGCGGCGGATGGGGAGCGGTTGGGTTGCGGGCGCCCTCTGAACGCCGGGCAGCCAGTAGGGCCCCCAAAACAGTCCCGACGAACCACCGAAGGTGGACGCGGCCGCGGACAAAGCCACGAGGATCATCCCGTGGGGATTGAGAAGTCCCGCCAGGCACTCGACGATGCCGCCGCCGAGGTAGGGCGTCCAGCAGAGCCGTTTAGCCACAGGCACCGCGGCGCGGCCGCGGAGGCCGATGAAGGGCTGCAACTCGCGCAGAATGAACACCAATGCGATCGCGTAGGAGGCCCCGCCGAAAACGGCGAGGACGCCTCTCCAGGCCCAGACGGGTTGGAGGCCCTGGATGAAGCCGGCCCAGTCTCCGAAACCGCCGACGCCGGAGAAGAGGAAGTAGCCGGTTCCGCTCAGCAGGTTACCGCTCATCGCCACCCAAAAGAAATACTTCCAGTGTGGGTGACGCGGGCCGGTCCCGCGGCCGAGAAGGAAGAACAAAGCTCCGGCCAGGAAGTTCGCCACCGTTCCCCCTGCCAGGACAAATTGGTTGTCCCGGCTGCATTCCATGGCGACGGCCGAGATGGAGATGGGCGTTTGGCCGGTAAGCACGCAGGCGCCCAGGTGCCCGACACCCTCGTGAATTCCATTCCCCAGGACGTAAGCGATTACGCCAATCGCCCCTAAGGTCCAGAGATCGGCCGGAGTGGATTCCGGGACCGATGCGGCTTGAGCGTGGCCGGCCACCGCGTCAGGGTAGCAAAACGCTCGTGACCGGCGCGAGGCTTAGTTTACTGCTGTGACCGCGGAAACAATTCCCCGGTCTTTTAAGCCATTCAGCGCGAGACCATACCGGCCGCGGACGCCCGTTTTTTCAAAGATGTGCTTCAGGTGGATTTTGACCGTACCAGGGCGAATGCCTAGTTCGGTGGCGATCTCGCGGTTCTTGTAGCCTTGCTCGACCAGTTCCATGACCTGGCGCTCGCGAGGCGTCAACTCGCTTCGTGAAAACGTATCGAGCCGTGCGCCAGCGCCCCGGAGTCCGGCGTCGGTGACCCAACTTTCGTTCGCGGCGACAGAAGCCAGACATTCGATCAGCGACGTGAGCGTTGCCGTCTTGCGAACGATGCCGCGTGCGCCCACCTGGAGGAACCGGAGTGCCTCGGCGTCGGAGATCGAAACTCCCCAGATAATTGTCCGGGCGTTCGGGTCATAGACACGGAGAGCTCCCAGGAATCCGCCGATCGAGTGCTGACCGAACGTCTTTTCGATCAGGATGATGTTGGCCGGCGCCGGCGCGCCTGGCTCGGGCTTTAGGGGCGAAACGCGGGAGCGAAGCAGCGAAAGGGCGGCTTCCAGCGTCAGGGCGGCGCCGGCGTAATCGAAGCCCGGAACGGTGGCCAACAGGGAGCGAATTCCTTCGGCCGCGATCGGCTGCGAATCGCAGACAAATACGGAGCAGATGCCGGTTTGGGAGCTATTCATATCGGCCAAATGAGTCGTATTGTTAGTGGCTCCGGGCAGGAACGTTCTCAAGTTATGATCGCGATGGACGATGTGACAACTGAGGGGGGATCCGGTCCGGCAGGTGATCCGCACCGTGTTGGGCCGCTCCGATTCCGATCCCTGCGCGCAACTCCGATGCCGATGCCTTCCGACAAGACGGGACCCGCCGCCATTCTGATCAGTCCGGAAACCAGATTGACCGAAGAGTTGACAGGGTGGCTGGAACAAGAGCGGAAATCGCTGGAAGTAGTCGTCCTCCGGAGCTATCCTAACCGGAGCCAATTGGCCCACGCGCTCCACCCGCAGGCTCGGTTTTTGCTCGTCGACGCCTCTTCCAAGCCGTCGGCCGCCTTAGAAACCATGGCGGAGATTGCGAGGCTCAAACCGGGCCTCCCGGTTGTGGCGGTGCTCTCGGCTGAGGATCCGGACCTGATTCTAAAATGTGTCCGCCAGGGAGCGATGGAGTTCCTGGTCGCCCCGTTCTCGGCCGAACAGGTGCGTACGGTGCTTTCCAAAGTGGACCGGATTGCCGGCGGCGCCGGGCCTGGGGAAGGGGCGCGGACTCTGTGCGTGATTCCGGCCAAGGGCGGCTGCGGCGCCAGCACCGTGGCCAGCCACCTCGCGCTCGAATGGAAGCGGCGCGGCAATAAGCGCATACTCCTGGCGGATCTCGACCCCCTTGCAGGCACGCTTTCGTTCCTGCTGAAGTTGAAATCGGCTCATAGCTTTGCCGACGTGCTGCTTCGCTCCGACGAAATCGATGAAGACATCTGGAAGGCGATGGTTTGTCCTTCTCAAGGCGTCGACATGCTGCTGGCGCCGGAAACGCTGGCCGAAGGCATGGGAGACCTGAGGGATCCCACACCGCTGATCCGCTTCGCACGCGGGCATTACGATGGGATCGTCCTGGACGCCGGGGGCGCGTATGGTCCCTGGAACCTGGGGCTGGCCGATCTTGCCGACGAAATTCTCCTGGTGACCCACTGCGAGATCTCCGTCATCTACGCTGCCCAACGAATGCTGTTTCACCTGGAATCCCGCGGAATCGACCGCGACAAAATTCGCCTCGTGGTGAACCGTGCCGGACGGGACCTCGGCCTCAGCCCGGAGCGGGTGGGAGAAGCGCTCGATATGGATGTCCTCTACGCGCTGCCGGAGGACGCCGACGAAATCCACGACGCGTTGGTGGATGGAAAGCTCGTCAGCGCATCCAGCGCATTTGGGAAAGCCGTGCGCGGACTTGCGGAAGCTCTCGCCGGCGGCACGAAGGCGCCGCGCGAGCAGCCGGCCGGCGCCCGAAACCGCGTGCTTACCCTATTCACCTGAAACGAACCTTGGGTGAACGACTGAGCCCTTCCGCCAGCCAAGGCGCGCCTCGGCGATGATAGAGAGTCATGAAGGTCATGGCTCTCCTCCTCTGCGGCACGGCTGGATTGGCGCAACCCGCCGCCTCGCTGATCCTGATCCACGGCCGGATCTGGACCGGCGTGCGTGCCGAGCCCGAAGCTCAGGCCGTGGCCTGCCTCGGCGACCGCATCGTCGCCGTGGGAACCGATGCCGGCATCGAGCGCTGGCGCGGACCGGAGACTCAAGTGATTGACCTCGCCGGACGGCGCGTCGTCCCAGGGTTCAACGATTCGCATGTCCACTTCCTTTCCGGCGGCCAGGCCCTTTCGAGCGTGCAATTGCGTGACGCGCGGAGCGAAACCGAGTTCCGGGACCGCATCGCCGCTTACGCAGCCCGCATTCCCGCAGGCCGGTGGATCACTGAGGGGGAGTGGGACCACGAAAACTGGACGCCGGCCCGCCTGCCAACCCGCCAGCTTATCGACCCCGTGACCGCCGGCCATCCGGTCTTCGTCAGCCGTCTGGACGGTCACATGGCGCTCGCCAACTCGCTGGCGCTCAAGCTGGCCCATGTGGACCGCAACACGCCGGATCCACCCGGCGGGGTAATTGTACGCGACGCATCCGGAGAACCGACCGGCGTCTTGAAGGACGCCGCGCAGGGTCTTGTCGAGCGCGTAATGCCCGAACCCGATGAGGGCCAGATCACCGAAGCCGTGGAAGCGGCGATGAAATACGCCAACGAACGCGGCGTCACCAGCGTGCAGGATATGTCGGCGGCGCCGAACGTGTTCCGTGTGTATCAGAAGCTGTTGCACGAGGGCCGGCTCACCGTGCGCATCT
>DAIDIH010000263.1 GCA_027459465.1 Bryobacterales bacterium
GCCGAGCGGTCCACCTTCGTCGGATCCTTGCCCGAAAACGCCCCGCCGCCGTGCCGCCCCATCCCGCCGTAGGTGTCGACAATAATCTTCCGCCCCGTCAGCCCCGTGTCCCCATGCGGACCACCGATGACGAACCGCCCCGTCGGGTTGATGTGATAGCTCGTCCCGGAATCCACCATCCCCTGCGGAACCACCGCGTCGATGATGTGCCTCTTCACCTGCTTACGCAGTTCTTCCGTGGATACGGCATCGTCGTGCTGCGTCGATACCACCACCGCGTCGATCCGCTTCGGCCGCCCGTTCACGTATTCCACGCTCACCTGGCTCTTCCCATCCGGCCGCAGAAACTTCAGCCCTCCGGCCCGGCGGACTTCACTCAGGCGCCGCACCAGCTTGTGCGCCAGCATGATCGGCAGCGGCATCAGCTCTTCGGTTTCGTTGCAGGCATAGCCGAACATCAGGCCCTGATCCCCGGCGCCGCCTACGTCCACACCCATCGCGATGTCCGGCGACTGGCTCTGAATCATGTTCAGAATCCCGCACGTCTTCGCGTCATACCCCATCAACGCATCGTTGTAGCCAATGTCCGCGATCACTTCCCGAGCCAGCTTCGGCACGTCAACGTACGTCTTGGTCGTAATCTCGCCCGACACCACGCAAATGCCGGTCGTAACCAGAACCTCGCACGCTACCCGTCCCGTCGCATCGTCCTGAAGAACCGCGTCGAGCACGGCGTCCGAAATCTGGTCCGCCATCTTGTCGGGGTGACCCTCAGTCACCGATTCCGACGTGAAAATGTGCCGCTGGCTGTCTGCCACGATTTTGCTTGCCTCCTGCCTGGCGCCAGTGCGCCAGGCGCATGGTGCGGGGAAATCCCCCTGACCTGCGCGGGCACAACCTGGGAATCGCTCTGGATCTTATCTGGGTCTTCCTAGCGGGAAACCTCTCCTAAGTTTATCGAAGCCAACAGATTGGGTCAAACAACGTCGGGTGGACGGTGGCTCAGGCCGGGCGAACTGCGATATCCGCTTCCGGGCGGCAATCCCGCACTTCTTCCCCTCACGACGGGCCCAGTGTCGTCAGGCCCCCGTCCAGGTAAATCGTCTCCCCCGTCATCGCCCGGCTGCCCGCAAGAAAAAGGATCGCCTCGGCGATGTCCTGCGCCGTCGCCAGCCGCCGCGTCGGCGTCACCACCTCCGCCGCCGCGCAGTGCTCCTCCGTCCATCCCGCAAACCCGGTCCGGATCAGACCCGGCGCCACCGCGTTCACCCGGATCCCCGGCGCCAGCGCCCGCGCGAGCGACCGCGTGATCCCCACCAGTCCCGCCTTCGAAGCCACATAAGCGATCGAACTTCCTCGCCCGCCCACCGCCGCCATCGACGCCACGTTCACCACCGCCGCCCCCTCCTGCAGCCTGAGTAGCGGCGCCGCCGCCCGGATGCAGTAGAACGGCCCCCGAAGATTCGTATTCAAAGTCCGGTCCCAGATCTCCTCGCTCAGCTCCTCCAGCTTCTCGTGCGGTACGCGCGAAGTCCAACCGGCGTTGTTTACCAGATAATCCAGCCTCCCGAACTCCCGCTCCACCGTCCCGATCATCCGGTTCACCTCATCCGCTTCCGAAACGTCGGCGCCCACCGAAATCGCCCGGCCCCCTGCGTCCCGGATCGCCGCCGCAATCCCCTCCGCCGCTTCCCGCGAACGGTTGAAGTTCACCGCCACCGCCGCGCCTTCCCGCGCGAACAATTCCGAGGTCGCCCGCCCGATGCCTGTCGCCCCGCCTGTGATCAGAACTACTTTGCCGGTGAGTTTCATCCGCGAAGTTACATGATATCCCCCCCTTACGGCAAAGCGAACGCCACCACCGCATCGCCCAGTTTCGTGCCCATCTTCCCGTGCCCTCCCGCCGCAATCACCACGTACTGCTTCCCTCCCGCCGCGTACGTCATCGGCGTCGCCTGCCCGCCCGCCGGCAGACGGCCGCGCCACAACTCCCGCCCCGTGTCCGCGTCAAAGGCCCGCAAATAGTTGTCCATCGCCGCCCCGATGAACACCAGCCCACCCGCCGTCGCCATCGATCCTCCCATATTCGGCATCCCCGAATGGACCGTCAGCGGCAGCGGCGTCATGTCGTACGGCGCTCCCAACGGAACCCGCCACCGGATCGTCCCCTTTTTCAAATCGATTCCGGCCAGCACCCCCCACGGCGGCGCGACGCACGGCAGCCCGATCTTCGACACCAGCGGCTGCCGCCACATCACGTACGGCGTCCCCTCCATCGGCGCCCACTCCGCCTTCGGGTGCAACTTGTGCGCCGCTTCCGCCTGCGCCCGCGGAACCAGTCCCATCAGGAACGGCAGGTTCGTCGCATTCACGAAAACCATCTGCCGCTCCGGGTCCACCGACACGCTGCCCCAGTTCACCCCTCCCGCAATCCCCGGCGACTCGATCGTTCCCCGCAGGCTCGGCGGCGTGAATACCCCCTCGCTCCGCGCACTCTCGATCTGCTCCCGGCACCCATTCCGGTCCCACGAAGTCAGCCCCCACGCGTCCTCCGGTCGAACCCGCTGCGGCACCACCGGCGGCGGCGCCGAGGGGAACGGCTGCGTCGGCCAACTCTGCTCCCCAGCCACATCCGTCTGCGGAACCGGCCGCTCCACCACCGGAAACAACGGAGCCCCGGTCTCCCGGTTCAACACAAACAACATCCCCGTCTTCTCCGCCGAAACCAGCGCCGGTGTCCCGCCGGCCGTCACAAGCGTCGGCTGCGAAGGCACATCGTAGTCCCACAAGTCATGATGAACCGGCTGAAAACTCCACACCACTTCCCCCGTCTCCCCGCGCAGCGCCACAATCGAGTCCGCGTAGTGGTCGTCGCCAAGCCTGTCCCCGCCGAAGTAGTCCGGACTCGCGCTCCCCGTCGGCACATACACCAGGCCGCGTTCCTGGTCGACCGAAAGAATCGACCACGCGTTCCCCGCCCCGGTCCGGATTCCCTCCGCCGGCCGCGAAACAATCGGGTCCCAGCTCCAGGCCAGTTTCCCGGTCCGCACGTCAAACCCGCGCACCACGCCCCGCGGCATGTCCACCCGCCCGTTATCGTCGATCGCCGAACCCACCACCACCCGGTCGCCCACCACCACCGGCGGCGACGTGATGTGATACTCCCCCCGCCTCTGTTCTCCGACATCCTTCCCCAACGCCACCTGTCCGTCGACGCCAAAGTCCTCGCACGCTTTCCCCGTCTCTGCGTCAATCGCCACCAGCCGGGCGTCCACCGTAGCCATGTAGATCCTTCTCCGGCACACCGCGCCCGCCGCCCGCTGCGGATCCAGCCACGACGCCACACCCCGGCAAACGAAGCCATCCCCGCCAGGGGCGTTCCTGTCGATCTTCGGATCGTACGCCCACTTCTGTTGGCCCGTCGTCGCATCCAGCGCGATCACTCGGTTGAAAGGCGTCGGAACGTACATCGTCCCGCCAATTACCAGCGGCGTCGCTTCAAACGCGCTTTTCTGCCGCCACTTGCTTCCGTCCGACACGTCGCCCGTATGAAAGGTCCAGGCCACGCGCAGCGCCGAAACGTTGGATTTGTCAACCTGCTTGAGGGGTGAGTACCGCGAACCGCCCGCGTCATTCCCGTACGCCGGCCAGTCCGCGTCGGGCGCCGCGGCGACCGGCGCCGCGCGCCGGCTCGTGCACGCAACCCCCGCCAACAGCCCCGCCATAACCAATCCCGCCGCACGCTTCCACATAGCCGCATTCTGCGTCGAACCGCCCCGTTTTGCCAACACCTCCGGGACGGACGGGACCTCACGCGGGACCACCGGCACATTTGACCCGCATTGTTACACTGAAAAAAGAAATGACACTGGACGAACTGGAAAGAGAGTACGGTACGCTCCGCCAGCAGGCTGACGCTGTGCGGAGCTATCTTTGACGCCCCCGCTAGGCTTGCGCAATTAAAAGAAATCGAAGAAAAGATCTCCGCGCCGGACTTCTGGACCCAGCCCGAAAAGAGCCAGAAGCTGATGCAGGATCGCAAGCGCCTCGAAGAGGCGATCCGCGATGAGGCCGGCGTTGCTTCGCTCACCTCCGACCTCGACACTCTGTTCGAACTCGCCCGCGAGGGCGAGGACGTCGCCGCCGACATCGAGCGCGAATTGAAATCCTTCGCCTCGCGCCTCGACTCGCTCGAAACCGGCATGCTGCTCTCCGGCGACAACGCCGCCAAGAGCGCCATCATGACCATCCATCCCGGCGCCGGCGGCACCGAAAGCCAGGATTGGGCCGAAATGCTCCTCCGCATGTACCTGCGCTGGTGCGAGCGCAACGGCTTCGAGAGCGTCATCACGGACCGCCTCGAAGGCGAAGGCGCCGGCATCAAGTCCGCCACCTTCGAAATCAACGGCGCCAACGCCTACGGTCTTCTGCAGTCCGAAATCGGCGTCCACCGCCTCGTGCGCATCTCCCCGTTCGACTCCAACGCCCGCCGGCACACCTCGTTCGCCAGCGTCTTCGTCTATCCCCAGGTCGATGAAGACGTAAACATCGAAATTCGCCCCGAGGACCTGCGCATCGATGTGTTCCGCGCCTCCGGCGCCGGCGGCCAGCACGTCAACCGCACCGAATCCGCCGTCCGCTTCACCCATCTGCCCACCGGCATCGTCGTGCAATGCCAGAACGAGCGGTCGCAACACAAGAACCGCGCCGCCGCCATGAAACAACTTCGCGCCCGTCTGTTCGAACACGAAATGGACAAGAAACGGGCCGAGGAAAGAAAACTCGAGGACTCCAAACTCGAGATCAACTTCGGCAGCCAGATCCGCAGCTACGTCCTGGCGCCCTACCGCCTGATCAAGGACCATCGCACCAAACTGGCCATCGGCGACGTGGACCGCGTGCTCGACGGCGACCTCGAATCCCTCATCCACGCCTGGCTGGTCTGGCGCAAAACCGGCAAGACCGCCGGCGACGCCAAGGACGAACTCCCCGATTAGCACATTCGCCACCTGATGGACCCGCAGCTTATCGCGCAAGCCGTCGCCCTGCTCCGCGCCGGCCAACTCGTGGCATTCCCCACCGAGACCGTCTATGGCCTCGGCGCCAATGCCCTCGACCCCGCCGCCGTCGAACGGATCTTCACCGCCAAAGGCCGCCCGCCAACCAGCCCGCTAATCGTTCACGTGGCCGATGTCGCCATGGCCCGCTCGCTCGCCCTCGTCTGGCCCCCCTCAGCCGAAAAACTCGCCGGGCGCTTCTGGCCCGGCCCCCTGACCCTTGTCGTTCCCAAGCGCCCCGTGATCTGCGATCGCATCACCGCAGGCCTGCCCACCGTTGGCCTCCGCATGCCGCGCCATCCCGTCGCACTCGCCCTGCTCCGCGAAGCCGGCTTCCCCATCGCCGCGCCGAGCGCCAACCCCTTCACCCGCCTGTCTCCTACAACCGCCGCCCATGTCTGCGAATCCCTCGGCTCGAGCGTCTCCCTCGTCCTCGATGGCGGACCCTGTGAAGTCGGAATCGAGAGCACCGTGGTCTCCCTCTCCGGTCCTCAACCCCTGCTCCTCCGCCCCGGAATGGTCTCCCGCGAGCAAATCGAAGACGTCATCGGCCCGGTTCTCCTCGCCGCCGAAGCACCCCCCGGCGCGCCGCAGGAATCCCCCGGCCAGCATCCGCGCCACTACAGCCCACGAACGCCCCTGACTCTCTCCAACCACGATGCTCTGCCGGCCCAAGGCCGCGGTGTGTTCCTTTACTGGTCGAACCCCGCCCCCGCGTGCCCATCCCTGCCTCTTCCGAAAAACCCGTCCGAATGCGCCGCGCGCCTCTACGGCCTCCTCCACGAACTCGACCAGCAAGGCTGGGACTGGATCGCCGTCGAACCCCCGCCCACCACCCCCGAATGGCACGCCATCCGCGATCGCCTTCACCGCGCCGCCGCCCCAGCCCCGCTTCCCTGACGCCCACCCTCGCGGCCGAAAACCCATCACGATGCCGGTTGTCTCCGCCGCCCCCCTCCCGGCCAAGCCAACCGCTCATCCGCACCCAGCCGCGCCCTCGCCCCTACGGCCCCTGCACCTGCTCGTCCACCACGCTCACACGCATCTCGCTGCGCGAAATCACCGCACCCGAACTGCTCACACCGTCCACCTCGTAATAGACGACCCGCTGCGGAATCGCCGGGATACTCACCACGCAACCGCTCGCACACGGCGTGTCCGCCTGCGTTTCCGAGGCAAACGCAAACGGAGTTCCGCTCGTCGTGCACGCCTCCTGCCGCGTCGTGCAGTAAAAGTTGCCCGGCGCCCCGTTCTCGGCATACCCGAAGCGAATGCGCGCCGACGCCATGCCCGGCTGCGCCTCGACGGGCACGGGAATCGGTACATACCGCGAAAGATCCTTCGGCGTACCCCCGGGCCACGGCGGAAGCTTCACGGCAAACATCGCCGGGCTCACGCCATCCTCCCACGCCGTCCATGCAATCGCCCAACTGCCGTCCGGCGTCGCCCGCATGTTTGAGAATCCATCCAGGTTTCTCGCCCACCCCCCAAAGGCGAATCCCAGCCGCCGCCAGTCCTTCCCGTTCAATCCCGGCCGGTTATACCCCTGCTGCACATAGTTGGATAAGTCCGGCGTCGGCGTCAACACACACGGAACATTCTCGTCGTAATAGCTGCCGCACTGCCCGCTCGGCGTAGCCATGTTCACCGCCATGTACAAATGCCCCGCCGCACTGCCGGAAACACACTCGCCGGCATTATACGAATAACAGTATTTCCAAACATCCCCTGGCAGCGACATCACGCTCCCCGGCCCGCTCTTGTCGGCAAGCAGATGCGCGCCCGCCCACACCGCCAGCGGCACGTTCTTGATGTCAAAACCCCAGGGATTCGTCACGTCGTACAGACAAACCGTCCCCGAACAAGCCCCCACTTGCGTCGCCGTGTTCTGAAACACGTTGTTCACCGTCCCGTTTTCCGCCGACAGCGGCCGCATGTCGAGCGACCATCCCAGCTCATTCACCGGCGCCGCATACTGCCGCGCCGACGGATGCGACTGCACAAGCCCCCGGGTCATCTGCGCCGACGATCCGTTGAACGCACCCGGATCCGGAAGCGTGTACTGGTAATTCTGCCCAATCTCCACCGCCGGCAGGCCGATCCGGATATGCTGGCTGAACCCGTCGTTGCTCACCAACGCATCGAGCGCCGGTTGCCCGGCCGGGCTCATCACATCCCCGTGCATGTTCACCGCCGCATTCTCCGCAAGCGGATTCGACCCCGTCGCGTCGCTTTGCGCATACGCCACCTCGAGCGCACCCTGCGCCCCGGCTTCCATCATCGTCGGCCGGATCGGCGCCCCGTGGCTGTAAAAAGTCGCTACCCCGGGAACATGCTGCCCGTTCACCGTCAGCGCCGGATTCCCCGGCCCCAGAAATCGCGCGATCGTCCCCGTGATCGTTCCGTCCGCGTTGTGTGTCACCTGCACAAAAAACGGGTGCTCAAAATAGTTCGGCTCACCCAGCATCGCAAACGTATCGCCTTCCTCGAGCGTCAACGGCTGCGTCCAGCAGTGCGCCGAAGTCCCGTCCCCCCCGCAGTTGGCTGCATTGTGCGGATACGGATGCGCCGACATCTCCTCATAGAGTCCCGCCGTCAGCACCGCCCCGCTGCCCCCTCCACCAGACACACTCACCGTCGGCGGTATATACCCGCTCCCGCCGTTGGTCACCGTCACCGACGCCACCGGGTATACCACCACCGCCGTCCCCGTCGCCCCGCTCCCGTATCCCCCCGTCACCGTAACCACCGGAGCCGACGTGTACCCCGAACCCGGGTTCGTCACCTGAAATCCCGTCACCACCCCGTTAGAGACCGCCGCCACCGCCGTCGCCCCAGAGCCCCCGCCGCCGGAAATCGTCACCGTCGGCTGCTCCAAATATCCGGACCCGCCCGACGTGACCGTGATGTCCGACACCTCCCCGCTCGGTCCCAGCACCGCCGTCGCCGCCGCCCCCGTCCCAGGACCGATAATCGTCACCGACGGCGTCGCCGTGTACCATCCCCCCAGCGGCTCATAGGCCCCGGACCCCGACAGATTCACCCCCGTCACCACTCCCCCGCTCGTCGTCACCGATCCGTGCGCCGTCGTACACAACGTGCACCCAGTCGATTCGGAAAAAACCGCCCGCGGATAAATATACCCCGACCCGTGCGCCGTCACCGCCACCGACGTGATCGCCCCGCCCGAGACCGCCGCCACCGCCGTCGCCCCAGAGCCTCCGCCGCCCGTGATCGTCACCGAGGGAGCCGTACTGTATCCGCTTCCCCCGTTCAATACGTTGATCCGGTAGATCCCCGTCGGCGAGGCCGCCGACTCGGCATGCGTGATCTTCACCGGATCGCCCGCCAGCGTCAGCGTCACACAGTTCACCGCACCCGGCGTCGCTCCCAGCGCCTGCCACTGCGCCGATACCGTCGGACACGCCTGCGCATACATCGTATGCATGTGCAGATACTGCGGATTCAACACCACCGACGCCCCCGTGCAGCCATTTCCCGTCAAGGGCACGTACACCGGACCGAGATACCCGCTTCCGCCCGATAACACCGTCACCGAACTCACCGATCCCCCGCTGATGTTGGCCTGGATCGTCGCCCCGGTTCCCCCAACATCGGAAATCGGCCCCACCGTGAAACTCGTCCCGCTGCAGCCCGTCCCGCCCGTCAGATTGCTCACCACGAACGGTCCGGTCATCCCCCCGTACTGGAACGCATACGCCGGCGCCGGCATCGGCTGCGTGAACCCGGCATCCTGATACAGCGCGCACGTCGTCGACGTCAGCGGCTTGCAATAATACGGGCCATCGTATACCCCGTCCGTGTTCTCGCGAAAGTACACCGCATCGCTGGCGCTATTTTCCAACTGATGCGCCGCCGCCGTCGTAATGACAGGCGGAGACGCCTGCGACATTGACGTCACCACAAGCATCGGATCCAGCGAAAGATCCGAACGCCCCCCGATCGAATTCACAACCAACTGATAGTCAGCCGTTCCACGCTGATTCCCCGTCCAGTCATAGGTCGACATGAATTCCTCGTTATACCCGCTGAAGTATTCCCCCGTCCCGCTGTGCATCTGCCCAAACCGCGCCGGATACCGGCTATAGGTGTCAAACTTCTGCACAAACTGCTTCAGCTCCAGATCGTAGTACAGCGCCACGCCAAACGTATTCTGCGGATTCTGTAGCGGCCCGAATCCCTGCTCGGCGTAAAACGCCATATACCGCCCGTCCCGGCTCACAGACGCCTCGTTCAACCCCCCGTCATACAGCGGATCGTACGCCGGCCAGATCTTCTGCACCTGCGCCGTCAGCCCGTTGCCGGTCGAAATCGGACTCTCGTTCTTCCATGTCACGCACGGGTTCTCCAGCGACCCCGTGTAGGGCCCCCCCCAGTTCCGGTAGTCGCAGCCCGCCGCCGGATTGTAGTTGTACGTTCCCGACACCAGAGCCGCATTCTCCCCCGTCGAGTCCACGCCCAGGCAATACGCCTTCGTCGGCCCGCTTGGATCAAACGACTCCCCATTGCTATGGCAGTAGACGTTCGAATACCCGTCGGTCCCGCTCACATTCGGCGGCCGCATCGAATCGATGTACCTCACCTCACCGTTGTCCGGGAAAAACAGCATCCAGACCGACGTCACATCCGCCAACGGCGCCATAAACCCATACGCGTTCCGGCACGGCGAAATCGGATTCCCGTTGAAGTCCACACACACACTCAGCGTCGTCGGCGAGAACATATAACTGTCCCCCCAGGAAATATTCGTCGAGTAAATCTCAGTCCCCTGCTGGTCGCTCACATAGTCGATATAAACGGATCCCGTCGCCGTCGTCTTGCTCAGAATCGCCCCGAAGTTATTGAACGTCGCAGTAACCGCCGCCCCTCCGTTGAAATTGCCCAGATTCTCGGCGAGCGTAATCGTCTGTGTCCCCGTCACCGCCGCAATCACGCAGTCATTACCCGGACATGCCGGCGCCGACCCCGGAATCGTCACATGGTCGCCCACCGCCAGATTCTCGTTAAATGGATCTCCGGACGAGTACGTCACCGTTGTCCCATTGATCGTCACCACCGTCGTCCGCGGAAACACATCGAGAATCGAAAGCGGAACCACGTGCGAGGCATCCAGCCACGAGGCCATCAGACTCTGCATGTCCGGCGTCGACGGATACGTCACCGTCCCAGCCGTCCCCTGCGGAAGCACCATCGGAAAACTCCCCGTCCCGCACGTCCCCGTATAAACATGCGCCGATAAACACACGTTCATCGTCCGGTTCGCCGGCGACGCGTCCGTGCCGTAGCCCAGCACGCTCACCTGAAAATTGCTGATCGGCGCCGCCCAGTTCGTCGTGAACGGATCCGAACCGTCTTTGAAAAACATCACCGCAAGCGGGCTCGACGCCCCGCCGCTGTAGGAGGCATAAACCCCGTCCGAGGCCAGTGCCCCGCACGGGTTCGTCCAGTTCGTGCCCGCGCAACTGGCGCTCGAGGTCGAAAACGAACCGCCATCCTGCACCGCCTTCGGCTGCGAATAGGACGTGTTCCCCGTCGTCGCGTTATCCACCGTCCCCTCAAATTGCGAAAACGACACCCGCTTCAACAACAGCCCCGTCAAAGGATCCACATACTCCGCCGTCTGGTCGCTCCAGTTGATCGTCGGCCACCCGTAATTCCCATACCCGGAAGGATCAAACGGCGGCACATCCACATACGCGTTGCCAAGTGGCGGATTCGCCGTCTGAAAGCTTCCCACCGCCTTCGCCGTACCACATTGGATCTGGTAGTAGTGTTGCGTGTTCGCTTGCAGCGCCCGCGAGTATCTCCGTGCATCGCTCGCCAACTCCGCATCGCGCTTGCCCACAACAAAAATCCGCTGCGTCCCCACCGTCACGCTTCCCGCCCGGCTGTCGGCGTTCGAGCCCGGAAACAGCACCGGATCGACGTCATGCACCAACGGCGCTAGCGATGCCGACTCGCTTACCGCGACCGTGCACGCATTCGCGTCCGGCGCTGTATACCGGATCACCGCCTGCGTCGCCGTCGGCGTAACCTGCTTCACCTCGATCGACTGGCCGAAAAGCCCCGCCGCAAATACTCCTACCGCCAAAATCCTCCTTACCATGACGTCAGCGCCACCCTCATCCACGTATTCGTCGTCACACACAGATAAAAATACGTCCCGTCGGTCGCCCAGTTATTGGACGCGCACGCCGCCGTCGAACTCGCCGGCACCGCCACTTTCAACGGAACCACCGTCCCATCTACGCTCACCATCGCCGCCCCACCGCTGTCCACAGCCAGAATCCCTGTCCCCGCCCCAACGCTCTTCGAACTTAAAAACGCCCGGTAGTCCGTAATCCCATTCGCATTCCAGGCGCCGTTGGTCGCCGTCACCGTGTACAGCGGAATCGTGCCAGACGGGAATCCCGTCACCCCGCTCTGCACCGCACACACCGCCGTGCAGGTAAGCGACAGCGTCGAGCCCACCGCCAAAGTGCCATTGCTCATCAGGTAAACATAGGCCGTCCCGCTCCCCCCGTTCAGCGTAACCGACGCCGGCGCCGCCACCGTGTAAGTGTCCGACCCAAAGCGGAAATTACACGGCGTCGAAACCGAGCAGCTCTGCCCCATCGTCAGCATCGTCGCGCTCGTCTCCGTAATCGCAAAGTCCAAAAGCTGGCTCGCCAGAATCGTACCCCCCGCCGGAAGCGCTTGCGGTTGCCATTGGCCCGCCGTCCCGCTCCAGATCAGCGCCTGCCCGGCCGCCGGCGCCACGCTCGATACCGGCCGCCCCTGCAACCCGACCACCGTCGCCGCCCCCGGCGCCCCCGCCACATCGCCGCTCATCGGCGTCCACAATACGTTCGTGCCGTTCGTCGTCAACACCGCACCCGCCTCCCCGCTCACCGGCGGCAAGCCGCTCCCGGCCGGGCTTCCTTCCGCCGTCCACACATTCGCCGACGTGCACGCATATATATTCGCCCCCACCGGCGCCGACTCGAGAAAATACATCTGCCCGCTCGTGCAACTGGCCGGCAACACCGTCCCCGCACTCATCGGTTTCGTCACCCCCGCCGCCGTAAAATCCACACTCTTACTCTGGGTCCGCAGATCCACCTGCGTCTGCCCCCACAGCGTCGCCACCGCCGCCGCAACCCCAATCGCGGTCCATCTTGGTATCCTGCGCATGAAATTCTCTTCTACCTGCCTCCAGACGATAAGATATCGACCCCAACTGGACGAAGAGAGTCATATGATTGATAATGGAAGGGAAATCCGCCGTGACCACATTTTCGCCCCGGCGCGCAAAGCCCCTTGGCTGACCTCGATCCATGAGCCGGTTTAAATCAGCGTTTCCGCGCCAGGGATCGCTCGCCCCGCCCCTGCGCACCCCCGCGCCCCCTTCCCTGCCGGCCGCCCGCACCCATCCGGCGCCCCCCTCCGCCCGCCTCATCCCAGCCCCACCCTCCAACCCCCTGCAATCCCTCGGCTTCTTCTTCACCGCCGCCTATCTGGCGGTCCTCTACGGCGCCTTGAGCGAGCTGTTGGACATCATCGGCCACATCTATGTTCCCGTCGCCTACCTGTTCGGCGTGCCCGCCATGCTCGCCAGCGCCTTCGCCGGACGCTTCCAGACCATCTTCCGGACTCGCGTCGGCTTCTACATGACCCTGCTTTGCGGCTGTTTCATCGCCTCGCTCCCCTTCAGCCTCGTCCACAGCGCCTCTTTATTTCTGCTCAAGTCCACCCTGCTCACCCAATACTCAACGTTCTTCCTCATCGCCATGCTCGCAACCACCGTGCGCCGCGTCCGCTGGCTCATGTACATCCTCGCCGCCAGTTGCGTCCTCGACCTGCTCGCCGCCCTTCGCTTCGGCGCAACCGTACGCGGCCGCTTCGCCGTCATGGCCGGCTCCCTGGCCAATCCCAACGACTTGGCTCTGCACCTGCTCGTCGGCCTCCCGTTCTGCCTGCTCATCCTCTTTGACAAACGCACCTCTACCCTGCTCAAACTCGGCTCCGCCGCCGCCGTCCTCGACATGGTCTATATGACCCTGCAAACCGGCTCCCGAATGGGAATCATCTGTCTGTTGCTCCTCGGCGGATTCGCCGTCATGAAGGCCTCTTTCAGCCAGCGCATCGCTCTCGCGCTTCTTACCCTCTCCCTCGTCGCCGCCCTGCCGGCTCTCGCCCCCGAAACCTGGGCGCGCTTCGCTCCGATGTTCAACCCGGCCGCTGCCCGTCAATCCGATCTCGCCATGGAAGCGCAAGGGTCCACCGAAGGCCGGCTCGATCTGCTCGAACGAAGCCTCCAAATCACCTTCCAGCACCCGCTGCTGGGAGTCGGAATCGGGGAGTTTGCCGACGCCGAGGCCATGCTCGCCAAATCCGAGGGCGTCCGCGCTCACTGGCAGGTCACCCACAACGCCTACACCCAGGTCTCCAGCGAATGCGGCATCCCGGCCTTCCTCTGCTTCACCGCCGTGATCTTCGGCTCGCTGCGGCTCTCTCTCCGGCTTTACGATCAAAGCAAAAGAATTCCTAACTCCCATCAAACCGCGCAGATGGCGCTCAATCTCGCGCTTGCCACGGCGTGCCTTGCCGTAGGCATGTTCTTCGACTCCTTGGCCTACACGTACTACGTCCCGGTCGTGGCCGGCCTCAGTGTCGCGCTCTGGAATGCCTCTCAGGACGAACAGCCCGCCGCGGGGAGATAGCTCATGTGCGGTATCGCGGGATTCGTTTCGACACAGGCGACAGGTGACGCTTCGGTCCTCGCGCGCATGACTGCCGTCATCGCCCATCGCGGCCCGGACGGCGCCGGCCATCTTGAGCGCCATCCCGTTTACCTCGGCCACCGCCGTTTGAGCATCGTCGACCTCGAAGGCGGCTCCCAGCCCATGTTCAACGAGGATCGAAAACTCGCCATTGTCTACAATGGCGAGATTTTCAACCACGCGGACCTTCGGCCGGCACTGGAGCGCGCAGGCCATCGGTACAGCTCGCACTGCGACACCGAGACGATCCTCCACGCCTATGAGGAGTACGGACCCGGCTGCCTCCACGCGTTCCGCGGCATGTTCGCCTTCGCCCTCTGGGATCAAAACACCCAAACCCTGTTCTGTGCCCGAGACCGCCTCGGAATCAAGCCCTTCTATTACTTCTGGGACGGAACCCTGTTCGCCTTTGCCTCCGAAATCAAGGCGCTCCTCGCACACCCTGCTATTTCCGCCCGTCTTGACGAAGATCAGATCCCGGAATGCCTCGCGTTCGGCTACACCAGCGGCGACGCCACGCTATTTCAAGCGATTCGGAAGCTCATGCCCGGCCATCACCTCACGCTCTCGATCGCCGGCGCCGTACCGCGTCTGAAAATCGAGCGCTACTGGGACGTCCCTTCCCCGGGTGAAACGCCTCCCTTCGACATCCCCGGCTCGGACCAGGACTGGATCCGCGAAACCCGCCGCCGGCTCGAAGAAACCGTCCGCATGCGCTTGATGAGCGACGTTCCCCTCGGCATGTTTTTAAGCGGCGGCGTCGATTCAAGCGCCATCGCGGCACTCATCCGCCGCCAGTCGAGCGGCCCCGTGAAAACCTTCGCCGTCGGCTACCGCGAGCAGCGTTTCAGCGAATTGAGCTACGCCGCCCGCGTCGCCTCCGCCATCGGCACCGAGCACCACGAAATCGTTGTCGGCCGCGACGAATTCTTCAACTCCCTTCCTCGCCTCATCTGGCACGAGGACGAACCAATCGCCTGGCCATCCAGCGTATCGTTAGCCTTCGTCAGTTCCCTCGCCTCGCGCCAGGTCAAGGTCGTGCTCACCGGGGAAGGCAGCGACGAACTTTTCGGCGGGTACGAACGCTACCGCTTGCATTTGCTGAATCAACGGGTTGCGAAACTCTACTGCCTCCTGCCCTCCCGCCTCCGCGCCGCCCTCCGCGCGCGTCTGGCTTCGTCCTCCCTTCTTTCAGGCGATCTCCGCCGCCGCCTCTCCCACACCCCTCTGGGCCGGGACCTGACCCACGAATCGCTCTTCCTTGACAATTTCTACGCCGCCTTCGGCGCCGGCGATCAACACAGCCTGCTGAATTCGCCCGCCGGCTCTTGCTACGCCAACTACCTCCGGTTTTTCACGGCACGCCCCCACGATCCGCTCCTGTCCCGTCTCCTGTACGCCGATCAGAAAACCTACCTGGTCGAATTGCTCATGAAACAGGATCAGATGAGCATGTCCGCATCGATTGAAAGCCGCGTACCCTTCCTGGACCACACCTTCGTCGAGTTCGCCGCCTACGTCCCGCAGCACTTAAAAATTCACGGCAGTGAGCAGAAGTATGTCCTAAAGCGCGCCGTCGAAGACCTGCTCCCGCATGACATCGTTTACCGCCGTAAGATGGGCTTCCCCACGCCGCTTCGCCAGTGGCTGCGGGAACCGGAAGCCGCGCCTCTCCACGAAAGGCTCACCTCGCACGACGGTCTGCTCGCGTCCTGTATCGAGATGCCGGCGCTCCAGGCGCTCCTCACACGCCACCGGGCCGGAACGGAGGACGCAACGGACCGCATCTGGCGCCTGCTAAATCTTCAGCTCTGGGCCGACATCTTCCTCGCAGGAAAGCGGGACTCTCTGTCTGAAGGGCTCCTCCCATCCCCCGCGCAACCGGCCGGTCTCCCGGCATGAAGTTGCTCTGGGTGAAAAGCGACTTTCTGCACCCCACGACGAAGGGTGGCCACATCCGCACGCTCGAGATGCTGAAGCGTCTCCACGCGCGCCACGAAATTCACTATGTCGCGCTCGAAAATCCCCGCTCGCCCGAAGGCGTCGAGCGAAGCCGCGAATACGCCACCCGCGCTTATCCGGTCCGCCACAACGTCCCCTCGAAACGCTCCCTGGCTTTCGCCGGCCGTCTTGCCGCCGGTGTGTTTGACACCGTTCCCGTCGCCGTCAGCCGCTTCCGCTCCCGCGCCATGCTGGCCGAAGTTTCCCGGCTTCTCGCCGAGGGTTCATTTGACCGGGCGGTCTGCGATTTTCTGATGGCCGCGCCGAATTTTCCAAGCCTGGGCCGCGCCCTTCTGTTTGAGCACAACGTGGAATACATGATCTGGCGCAGGCGCACGGAACAGGCCGCCAATCCGGCCGCCCGCGCCTATCTCGCCGCGCAGGCGCGCAGAATGTTCGCCTACGAGCGCGACGCCTGCCGCGCCGCGGGTTTCGTGGCGACGGTGTCGCCGGTGGATTCGGAAATCATCCAACGTGAGTTCGGCGTCGCCTCCGCGGCTGTGCCCACCGGCGTCGATACGGCGTATTTCGCGCGTCCGGACGCACTTGCTCCCGATCCAAACTCCTCGGCGGATCTCGTGTTTGTGGGCTCGATGGATTGGATGCCGAACCACGAAGGCGTAACCTGGTTTTTGCGGGACATTCTTCCCCGAATCCGGGCGCGGCGGCCGTCGGTGACCGTGAAGATTGTGGGGCGGGATCCATCGCCAATTCTCGTCAAAGCGATGCACGAAACCCCGACTGTTCACGTTACCGGTATCGTCAACGACATACGTCCTTTTCTATGGAATTCGGCGGTCTCGATCGTGCCTCTCCGGGTCGGCTCCGGGACGCGTCTGAAGATCTACGAAGCGATGGCCGCCGGCACGGCGACCGTCTCGACACCGATCGGTGCGGAAGGCCTCCCGGTCGAACACGGCCGTCACCTGCTGCTGGCCGGCGATCCGGAATCCTTCGCGGCGGCTTGCCTGGACTTACTCGACAGCGAACCGCGCCGCCGGGAACTCGCCGCAGCGGCGCAAGCCTTCGTGCGCGAAAACTTTTCCTGGGAAAGCGTGGCACGCCACTTCGAGTCGATCCTCGAACGCGCGCCGCGCGCCTCTGAACAATAATGTCTTCCTTATCACCGATTCCCCTCCTCGACCTCGAAAGCGAATACGGCGAACTACGCGGCGAAATCGACGCGGCCATCGCCCGCACGCTGGATACGCGGCAGTTCATCCTCGGCGCCGAAGTGGCCGCGTTCGAGCAAGACTTCGCCGACTACTGCGGCGTGAAGTACGCCATCGGCGTGAACTCGGGCACGAGCGCGCTGCACCTGGCTCTGCGCGCCATTGGCGTCTCGGCCGGCGACGAAGTGATCACCGCGCCATACACGTTCTACGCGACCGTGGCCGCGATCGGCTTCTGCGGGGCCAAAGCCGTTTACGCCGACATCGATCCCCGCACGTTCAACCTTGACGCCTCGCGCATCGAATCGCTCATCACCCCGCGCACCCGCGCCATCCTGCCGATTCATCTCTACGGGCAACCGGCGGACATGGACGCGATCCTCGACATCGCGCGGCGCCATAACCTGGCCGTGATCGAAGACGCCGCGCAGGCGCACGGGGCGACATGGAACGGCCTCCGAGTGGGTTCTCTCGGCGACCTCGGCTGCTTCAGTTTTTACCCCACCAAGAATCTCGGCGCCGCGGGCGAGGGTGGCATGGTGACCACCAACAACCCCGAGTTTGCCCGCACCGTACGCATGCTCCGCGACTGGGGCCAGGAGCAGAAATACCGCCCCGTGCTCGCCGGATTCAACTATCGAATGGAGGGTTTGCAGGGCGCGATCCTTCGCACGAAGCTTCCGCATCTCGAGCGCTGGACCGAGGCCCGCCGCGCGGCGGCGGCGCACTACGATCGCCTGCTGGCCGCGCACGGTATCGAACCACCGGCAGCCGACGCCCGCGCGCGCCACGTGTATCACCTTTACACGGTCCGCATCTCACAACGCGACCCGGTGCAGCGCCAACTCGCCGAAGCCGGCGTCCAGACCGCTATCCACTACCCTGTGCCCCTACATCTGCTCCCGGCGTACGCCGATCCGCGCTACAAGGCCGGCGATTTCCCCGAGGCCGAGTCCGCCTCTTCCTGCGTGCTATCGCTACCTATGAACCCCTGGCTCACGCCGCCGCAGATCGAACGCGCGGTTGAGGTGCTTGCCGCCGCATGCCGTTCCGCGGTTTGCGACAATGCCCTCTGATGCCCCGCATTCTTGTCACCGGAGGCGCCGGCTACATCGGCTCCCACACCGCTCACCTGCTGCGCCGCCGCGGCTATGAAACGACGATCGTGGACGATCTGTCCCGAGGCCACGCGCACAACGTCGAGGGCTTCCCGTTTCATCGCCTCAACCTGCGCGACACCGCCGCGCTCACAGCGATTCTCCGCGAGGGCTCCTTCGACGCCGTCATTCACTTCGCCGCCTTTATCGCCGTAGGCGAGTCCGCGCAGGCCCCGGAACTTTACTTCCTCAACAACACGGGTGGTTCCTTTTCGCTGCTCGAAGCCATGGCGACCGCCGGCATCAATCGGCTCGTCTTTTCCTCGACCGCGGCCGTTTACGGCACGCCGGAGTCCACACCTATCCCCGAGGACGCGCGCATCGCTCCGGTGAGTCCTTATGGGGAATCGAAAGTCATGGTCGAGCGGGCGCTTGAATGGATGGATCGCTACCGCGGCTTGCGCAGCGTCGTCCTGCGCTACTTCAACGCGTGCGGCGCCGACCCGGAGAGCCCGCTCGGGGAAGAGCACGACCCGGAAACCCATCTCATCCCGCTCCTGCTCCGGGCGGTCCTCACCAGTGAGCCGGTCACCATTTTCGGCGAAGACTACCCGACCGACGACGGCACCTGCATCCGCGACTACATTCACGTACGCGACCTGGCTGAAGCCCACATCCTCGCCGTCGACCACCTGCTGCGCGGCGGCGCATCCAAGGTCTACAACGCGGGCGTTGGCCAGGGCTACTCGGTGAAGGAAGTCATACGTGCCGTGGAAGGAGTGACGGGCCGCAGCGTCCCATTCCGTGTGGGCCCGCGCCGCGAAGGCGACCCGCCCGCGCTGGTGGCCTCCTCGACGCGCCTGCAAACCGAACTCGGCTGGAAGCCGAAGTACACGTCGCTTGCGGCCATTGTCGAGACGGCGTGGCGCTTCGCCTCGCGGCAGGCTAGATGAGCAGGTTGCGGAAGCGGGGCTGGGCGTAACCCGGGAACACGCTGCCGACTTCCGGGTTTCCAAGCTGCTTCACCACTAATTCGGCGAGCACATCGCGGAAGTCCGTGGTGAGGGCGAGGTCTCTTCCTTCAAAGAGCTGCCCGTCAGCGAGGCCGGGCCAATCGCCGTACACGCGTCCGCCGCGCACGCCGCCGCCGATGACGAACATCACGTTGGCATGGCCGTGGTCGGTCCCGCGGTCGCCGTTTTCGCGTGCCGTGCGGCCGAATTCCGACATGGTGACGACGGTGACGTCCTCGATGCGCGGGCCGAGGTCGGCATAAAACGCGGCGAGCGAACCACCGAACTCGCGCAGGACGTTCGCAAGTTGACCTTCCGTCGCCTTGGCGCCCACTTCATTGATGTGATGGTCCCAACCGCCGACCTCGGCGAAGGCCACTTCGAGACCCACGTCCGCTTTGATCAACCGCGCGATCTGCCGCAGGCTCTGGCCGAGCGGGCCGTTCGGGTACTCTGCGCCGCCGTCCGGCGGGCCTGGCTCCTGGTCGAGCCTTTGGATGATGGCCATTGCCTCAAACGTTTCCTTCCCGGCGCTGCGCAGCGCCGGGTCGCCGGCGTCGTCGTACATGCTCGCGAACGCGGAGGCTGCAGCCGGTGCGGGCAGGCGAAAGCTCTGCAGGTTGGCCACTGCCACTGCCGGGTTCGCGCCGCGCAGGGTCAATGGGAGTTCGGGTCCCAGGCTGACTGCGCGCAGGGGGGAAGCGTTGCCGGGCTTCGGAGTCAGCGCGCGGTTCAGCCAACCGTCCGGCGTCGCCCGCCGGCCCGGTGTGCCCGATTCCATGAAGTCCTGCGCATCGAAGTGGGATCGCGTCGGATCGGGGGAACCCACGGACTCGACGATGGCCAGCGTCTTGGCCTGGTACAAGGGCTTTAGCGGCGAAAGGGCAGGATGCAATCCGAAAAAGCCATCGAGATCCACGGCCGCATCGTCGCCGGATCCCGGCCTCGGTACGTGAATCGTGGGCCGTAGCGAGTAGTAGCGGCTTTCCCCATACGGCACGACAATGTTGAGCCCGTCGGCCGCCCCCCGCTGAAACACCACTACCAGGACCTTCCCGCGCGAACGCGTCCGCGCCGCCGCTCGCGCCAACCACGCCGGCACGAGTCCCGCGCCGGCCATCGCCAGCGCTGAACCCTTTAAGAAGAACCTCCGCGAAATCATCTCGCCTCCTAGCGCTGCTGAAAATCCGGCGATCCGATTACCAGGCCGATGACATAGCCGGGGCCGGGCTTGCGTTGCGCCTGCGCCGCCGTGATCGCCTGCATGGTCTGCTCGCCCGGCGGCCGCAGAAGAATCGACCTGGCGAGCGCGGCGGCGTCCGCCTCTGCCTGGAATCGCTTCGCCGCCACGGTCACGCCGCGGATCCGGTTTGCGGCGAGCGCCATGGCGAAGTTCATCCGGGCCAGCAGGGCGGCCGAGTTGAGCCAGTCCGCGCCGGCGTTTGAATAACCCACCGGCTCCCGCTTCCGGTACAGCGGTTCGCCCAGAACCGCCAACCGATTGCTCAATACGAATGCGTCGTCCAAGTCCACGTCGAGCGCTCTCACCGCGCTTATCGCAAATTCAAACGGCGATTTCGTCTTGACCAGATATGCTCCCTCGCTCCAAAACTCCGTCGAGTTGAGCATTGTCTTCATCACGTCGCGCAGATCGCCGTCCGTGTCGAGAAAGGTCTGGGCCATCCGGTCCACAAGCGCCGGAGGAGGCGTGTCGGCGACGAAGCGCTGGGCCAGTTCGTAGGAGATGTGATGCGCGGTGGCCGGATGATGGGCGAGGATTTTGAGCACTTTCAGCCCGTCCTCCAGGCCTCCGCCTTCTTTGATGACGTGGCCCAGGACGACTTTCTTTCCCGTGTCGTGCATATTGGGGTTGAAGTAGAATCCTCCGCCCTGCCGCGGCGCGCGAATCGTCCAACCGGTGAAGCAGCGGGCGACTTCGACGACGTCTTTTTGCGTGTAGCCGCCGTTGACGCCGAGCGTGTGGAGTTCGAGCAGTTCCCGGGCGTAGTTTTCGTTCAACCCGGGCGGCTTCTTTCCGGCCAGGCGCTGCCGCTCGGCCACGCGGCTGAATGTTCCGGCGGATTGCCAGTTGTCCAGGTAGAACAACATGGCGGGACTTTTGGCCGTGGCTTCGAGTAGGTTCTCGAATTTCGAGAAAACATTCGGGCGGATGGCGTCGCGCTCGTATTGCGCGATCAGGTAGCGGTCCACACCCTTGTCGAGAAATACATTGAAGTGGTTAAACCAGAAATCATCCAGGACTTCGAGCAGTTGGCGGTCACTTAACGCGGCGCGGTAGATTTTGGCTTCCCACAAATCGTACGTGAGGGCCTGTTGGGGGTTATTGGCCTGCCAGAACTTCCGCCGGTCTTCCGGAGACATCATCGCCAGAGGCGGGGGCGCCGCACCGTTCCCATCCTGTCTCCGTTCCCTTAGCTTTGCGACCAGGTCTTCGGCGATCTGGCGGGCCTGTTGCTCCCGCGGCAGCGGCAGGCTTCCGTTGGCATATTGCCGGATCAAAAACGCCGGCGGATACTCAAGCAGAAGCTGGCCCTCTGTGAGCCGGAGGGTTTCGAGCCCGTCCAGTTTCTCGTCGAGTTCCGGGTTATCGCTGATCTTATCCGGGTGAAGCTGCTGGTCGATCCACTTCTTCAGCCCGATGCGCTTCACGCGCTCCACATCGCCCGGCTGCGGCCCGAAGGTCAGCCGATTCAGGGCTTGGAGGATTTCCTGGTCTTTGTCGAGTTTTTGCGCTAACGGATCCCGCTTCGGCGCACCAACGGGCGCGGCGACGATGCCGACCGCTAACAAACACACCACCCCGAATCCGGTTCGCATTCTGCCCGTCTCTCTTCTAGAGAACCCGGAAACCGCCGAAAGGTTGTGTCCCCCGGGCGGTACCGGCTCAATTCCCGTTCTGGTGGTAATTCGGATAGGGCGGTTTGCGGTACTTCGGCAGGGGGTGGGCTTTCAGCTCTTCCATCAGCACGTCGACGGCTTTTTCGAGTTGGGGGTCGTGGCCCTGGCGGACGAGGGCGGGGTCGTAGTCCACCGGGATGTCGGGCGTGACGCCGTGGTTTTCGACGTCCCACTCGCCGGTCAGGTTGTAGAAGGCCAGGTTCGGCGCGGTGACGGAGCCTCCGTCGATCAACTGGGGGAAGCCGAAGATGCCGACCAATCCGCCCCAGGTTCGGGCGCCGACGAGTTTGCCGACGTGCCGGTCCCGGAAGAGCCAGGGCATGGCGTCGCCACCTGAGCCGGCATATTGATTTATGATCATGACCTTTGGCCCGAAGATCTGATTCTGCGGCGTCGGGAAGTCCTGCCCGTATCTCGTGGTGAAGAAGTTTGTTTGCGGCCGTTTGAGATAGTCGATGATGTAATCGGCGATGTCGCCGCCGCCATTGAACCGTTCGTCGATGACCGCGCCTTGTTTGCCGAGCTGGGCGAAGTAATAGCGGTTGAAGTTCGTGTATCCGGCCCCCGCCGTATTCGGCAAGTAGACATAGGCCAACTTACCGCCGCTTAGCTGGTCCACCTTCCGGCGGTTGGCTTCGATCCAGTCGCGGTTGCGGAGAGCGGTCTCGTCCTCTACCGGGACCACGGTCACTTCGCGCGAGTTGGCGCCGGTTGGGTCCGGTCCGACTCGGAGCACGACCTGCTTATTCGCCGTTGCCTCAAAGAACGAGTACACGTTGGCCGGCGGGGTTACGTCTTTGCCGTTGACGGCGAGTAGGTAGTCGCCGGCGGCGACGTTGACTCCCGGTTCTGTGAGCGGCGCGCGCAGGGTCGGGTTCCAATTTTCTCCGCTATAGACGCGCGCGAAGCGGTAGCGGCCGTTCTCTATGCGGTAATCGGCGCCGAGGAGGCCGACGGGGACGCGCTTTACCTCGGGCATGGCTCCGCCGCGCACGAACAGGTGCCCGACGGTCAACTCTCCCAACATGTCTTCAAAGACATAGTTGAGGTCTTCGCGGCTGGCAACGTTTTCCGCATAGGGCCGGTACTTGGCCTCGGCCGCCTTCAGTTTCAGCCCATGCAAGTTCGGGTCGTAGAAGAAGTCCCGCTCGATCCGCCAGACCTCGTTGTACATCTGCCGCCATTCCTGGCGCGGATCGATGCGCATCTCCATTCCGTCGAGCTTCAATGCGCCATCGCCGGGCTTCGGCGGGGCGGTCGCGGAGACGATCCTCCAGGTCTTTCCCTGCAGCACCAGCATCTTTTCGCCGTCGGCGGAAACGTCGAGCGCATTTACGCCGTCCAGAAACTTTTCCGTTTTCCGGGTCTTCAGGTCGAATTTCTGTATGGTGTAGGCCGGACGATCGCGGAAACCGTCGCCGCCGCCGGTTGTCTCGAGCAGATAGAGGACGCCTTCCTTCCCCGCCACCATCGCCTCGTAGGTTCGCTCCGGAATGGGGAGCGCGACGATGCGTTGATCGATGCCGGGGAAATCGATCCGCACTTCCGGCGGTGGTTTCGGCGCGCCGGCTTTCTCTTCGCCGGACTTGGGCTTCTCCGCGGCGGCGGTCTTGGCCTTCTCGTCGTCGCTTTCGGGCGCGACGGGTGATGGGTCTTCCTTACGAAGCACCACCGCATAGACGCTGCGCGTCACGCGATGTCCGATGCTGGACATATCGAGCCAGGCGGTTGTAAGTCCGGTATCGGTACTGGCCGTGAAGAAGAGATACTTACCGCCTTTGTCCCACTGGGCGTAGACGGCGTCGCTCATGCCGTCGGTAATCTGCGTGGTCTTGCCGGTATCGAGGGAATAGACGAACACGGCGCGGAGATGATTCTCGAGCACTTTGTTGTAGGCGAGCCAGCGGCTGTCGGGGGACCAGACCGGGTCCTGGTCACGGAACGGGGTCTGGTAGGTGTCCGTGTCTACCTTCACGGGCTTCTTCGCCGCGAGGTCGATCACCCAGACATTGAGCCGGTTATCGGTGTAGGCGATCTTTTTGCTGTCGGGCGACCAGACGGGATTATAAAAAAACGCCGGAGGATCGCCGAGCGAGATTTTCTCGACCGGACCGATGCCGTTCTGCGGCGCGAGATGCAATTCGTACTCGCCCGATTCATCGGAAAAGTACGCGATGCGCATTCCATCCGGACTCCAGGAAGGATATCGCTCGGCGACGCCCGGCGTATTGGTCAAGTCACGGACACTGCCCTTTTCCGCGGGAACGGTGAAGATATCCCCGCGCGCTTCAAAGACCGCGCGGACGCCGGTGGGCGAAATTCCCGCGGAAGTTATCTTGGACGACACGTTGTCTATCGCCGGCTGCAGGGCTGTGACATCGCCGTGCACCGTGATATCGACCTTCTTCGATTTCCCGGAGCGGATGTCGTAGAGGTAGATCGTTCCGAACTGTTCGTAGGCGATGGTGTCGCCGAATGCACTTGCATTTTTGAAATCGAAACCATCGTTCCGGATCAATGGCGTGACTTTCTTCGACTCTAAGTCGTACCGGAACAGGGTAATCGGGCCGGAACGGTCCGAAAGAAAGTAAATCCGGCTGCCGATCCACATCGGGTTGGAGTCGTTGGAGTTCTGGCGAGGAATTTCCTCGATATGGGCGGTGGCTAGGTCCGCGATCCATATCTTTGTTGTTTCCCCGCCGCGGTAGCGCTTCCAGGCGGCGTTTGCCGGCGTTACGGGCATATAGGCCATCCGCTTGCCGTCCGGCGAGTAAGCTCCGCTCCAGGCTTCAGGCAGCGGCACGGACTCCGGGAACCCACCCGAGGCCCCGATTGTAAACAGCCGCGAGAAGCGCGCGTAACTCTCTCTCGATGACCGGAAAAGGATCTTAGTCCCGTCGGGGGTCCATCCGACGGGGACATCCGGACTTGGATGATAGGTGAGCCTTGCCGGTTCGCCTCCGGCGGCAGGCAAGACATACACGTCGGGATTCCCACCATATTCCCCGCTGAAAGCGACGCGTTCGCCATCCGGGGCGAACACGGGGTTACTCTCGACACCTACGCCGGTGGTTAGCCGCACCGCCTCTCCGCCTTCGCGCGCCACCGACCACAGGTCGCCTCCGTAGACGAATACGATGCGCGTTTTCCCCAGCGCGGGCTGGCGCAAGAGGACAGGCGCATCCGCGGCCATGACAGCGGGAACAAGTGCAAGCAGGAAAGCGGTAAGTAGTCTCACGGGTTCTCCTTGAAGGCTAACTCCCTATCTTATGCCGCAGGAGGGACGCTCCGTTGAAAGTCATGGGCGGGGCGTCGAGTGGGGTGGAGGCTTTGTCGCGGTCGCGGCTCGGGCGGGGGGATAGATAGTAATCTACGGCTCGCTGGTGGTGCTATAGACGATCTTTCCGTCGAAGATCGTCATGTCGACGCGCGCCGAATTCAGCTCCAGGGGCGAGGTCTCAAACAAATCCCGCGAGAGCACTACGATATCGGCCAGCATCCCGGCACGGATCTGCCCCCACTGCCTGTCCGCAAACGAGGAGTACGCGCCATCCACTGTAAATGCGCGGACCGCGGCCTCGACGCCGACCTTCTGTGCCGGCACCCAGCCTCCCGCCGGCTTGCGGTCCGGAGTAAGCCGGTTCACGGCCGCATAAATTGCGCGAATCGGGTCCAAGGAACGCTCCTGAGGCCATCCGCTGGAGAACACCAACTTCGCGCCACCCGCCTCGAGCGAGGCCCATGGATAGGCAAATTTCAACCGCTCCGGACCCACGGCCCGCTCGAACGCATCGAGTGAGCCATCCAAAGCCTCCGCGGGCGCCGCCCCGCTGATCACGCCCAACCGGCCCAGTCGGGCCACATCGCCGGGCGCGATGGCCTCGATCCCGTCGATGCGCCATCTCGAGTCACGGGTTCCGTTTTCCCTCCGGGCGTATTCGTAAGCATCCAGCGCCATGCGCACGGCCCGGTCGCCCGCGGCGTGGGTCACCACCTGCAGGCCCCCCGCGTCACATTGCGCAACCAGGCTCTCGTAGGCCTCCGGCGTCCAGTCCAGGCGGCCTGAAGAAGCGGGCGCATCGCTGTAAGGGGCGAGCAAGGCTGCCGTGCGCAGCGGGACGGAGCCGTCAAGAACGAACCGCGCGCCGGTGACGCGGAGGCGCGGACTGCGGTAGGTCTGCTTCATTTCGACGATGCGTTCCACGGCATTCGGCAGCATGGCCGGAGAGATGGTGAGGGCGAGGTTTACGCGCAGCGTCAGCTTCTTCTCCCGGTCAAGCTCGTCAAACAGAGACACCAGTTCGGCATCGCCGCCGGCATTGCCGATGCCCGTGATTCCGAGTGAGGCGGCGAGCTTGATCGCCTGCTCCAGGGCCGCCAGCTTACGCGCTCGCGCCGGATCGGGAATCACTTTCGTTACCAGGTGCTGCGCGCTCTCTTTCAGGCAGCCCGTAGGTTCGTTCGTCTTTGGGTCCGTTACAATCTGCCCCTGGCCCGGATACCGGGTCTGCGCCGTGATTCCGGCGAGCTGCAGCGCACGCGAATTGACCCACGCGGCCTGCGCGCCGGCCGCGCGCAGAAAGACCGGCCTGTCCCGCACGACGGCGTCGAGATCCTGCCTCGTGGGCCACCGGTGATCCGGGAAACATTCGATTTGCCAACCAGACCCGGTGAGCCACAGATCCTTCGGGTGCGCCGCGGCATAGTCCCGTATCCGCGCTTGCATTTCGGCGAGCGAGCAGGCTCCCGTGAGGTCAATCCCGCTCATCGCCAACGAACCGGCCAGAAACTGGGTTGCGGCCTCATGAAAGCCGGGAATCGCCAGCCGTCCGTGCAGGTCGATGACGTTCGAGTGAGCGCCCGCCTGGTCTGCGACCGCGTTGTTATTGCCGACGGCCAGAATCCGGGAACCGCGAATTGCCACCGCCTCGGCCCACGGGTCGCCCGGATCTCCGGTCCAGATTCTGCCGTTTTTCAGCAGGAGGTCCGCGTCGGCCGCGCGGAGGCGCACTCCGCCCGCAATGACGCAAGCCAGAAAGCTCAAGGCGACGGGGCCGAGCTTCCTATAATGGGTCATGTCCTTTAGTATGGCAGCGGAAACAGAGGAGTTGACCGCAAAATACGAAGCCGTGATCGGCCTGGAGGTGCATGTCCAGCTTGCCACGCGGACCAAGATCTTCTGTGCGTGCGCCACCAGTTTCGGAGCGCCGGCGAACACGAATGTCTGTCCGGTCTGCCTTGGACTGCCCGGCGCGCTGCCCGTGCTGAACCGGGCTGCCGTCGAAATGGCTGTCCGCGCGTCGCTGGGCCTCCACTGCCGCGTGAATCCCGTGTCGCGCTTCGCCCGCAAGAACTACTTCTATCCGGATCTGCCCAAGGGCTTCCAGATCTCTCAATACGACGAGCCGCTCGCCGAGCACGGCTGGGTTGAAGTTCCCGCGGCCGGTGGAGGGACCAAGCGGATCGGCATCACGCGGGTCCACCTGGAGGACGATGCCGGGAAAAGCATCCACGACGGATTCCGCGATAGCGCCGAGTACACCTATGTGGACCTCAACCGCGCCGGCACACCGCTCATCGAGATCGTGAGCGAGCCCGACATCCGCACGCCGGACGAGGCGTACGCCTACCTCACGGCGCTGAAAGAGACGATGCAGTTCCTGGGCGTGTCGGAGTGCGACATGGAGAAGGGCCAGCTTCGCTGCGACGCCAACGTGAGCATCCGGGCCCGCGGCGAAACCAAGTTCGGCACCAAGGCGGAGGTGAAGAACCTCAATTCGTTCCGGTTCGCACGGCTCGCCATCGAATACGAGATCGTCCGCCAGGCCCGCGTGCTTTCGAGCGGCGGCCGTCTGGTGCAGGAGACGCGGCTATACAACGCCGATACGGGCGAAACCGTCTCGATGCGCAGCAAAGAGCACGCGCACGACTATCGCTACTTTCCCGAGCCGGACCTTGCGCCGGTGCGCATTTCCGCGGAGTGGCTGGAGGAGATCCGCGCCGGCATGGCTGAGCCGCCGGCCGAAAAGCGTGCGCGGTTCATCGCGACCTACGGACTGCGCGAGTACGACGCGCAGGTGCTGACCGGGAGCAGGGAGCTGAGCAACTACTTCGAGGCCGTCGTCAAAGCGTGCGGCGATGCCCGCTTGGCAGCCAACTGGGTAACGGGCGACCTGATGGGCGCACTTGACGGCAAACCGATCGAGGAATCGCCGGTTCCGGCGGGCCGGCTGGGGGAACTGTGCACTCTCCTCGCGAAGGGAGAGATCAGCGGCAAGCTGGCGAAGGAAATTTTCGCGCGGATGGTGGAAACCGGAGACGCGCCCGGCGTGATCATGGAGAGAGAAGGTCTGCGCCAGATCAGCGACAAGGGGGAGCTGGACCGGATCGTGAATGAAGTTCTGGCCGCCAGCGCGAAACAGGTGGAACAGTACCGGTCCGGGAAAACCGCTGTCATCGGCTATTTCGTCGGCCAGGTGATGAAGGCGACACAGGGGCAGGCCGACCCGGCCGCCGTGCGGGAACTGCTCCAGGCGAAACTTAGCGCGCCGTAGAAGGCGCTATCGCTGGTTGGCCTTCAGGATTTTCTTGCGCAGCCGGATGGATTTCGGCGTTACTTCGACGAATTCGTCGTCGCGGATGAATTCGATGGCCTGTTCGAGGTTCAGGATTTTCGGCGGCACGAGGCGAATGGCCTCGTCGGCGGTGGAGGCGCGCATGTTGGTGAGTTTCTTTTCCTTGACGATGTTCACGTTGAGGTCGCTGTCGCGTGCGTTTTCGCCGACGATCATCCCCTCGTAGACCTCCGTACCCGGCGTGACGAAGATCACCCCGCGCTCCTGCAAATTGAAAATCGCGTGGCCCGTCGTCTTCCCTGCCCGGTCCGCGACGAGAGAGCCGGTTGGCCGTGTCGCAATCTCGCCCTGCCACTCGATGTAGCCATGAAACAGCGAGTTCATGATTGCCGTGCCCTTGGTGTCGGTCAGCATTTCGCTGCGAAGGCCGATCAGGCCGCGCGAAGGGACGTGAAACTCGAGCCGCACGCGGCCGGAGCCGTGGTTGATCATCTTCACCATTTTTCCCTTGCGCGCGCCCAACTTCTCAATGACCACGCCGATGAACTCCTCCGGGCAGTCGATCACCAGAAGTTCCAGCGGCTCGCTGAGCTTCCCGTCCACGTACCGGGTGATGATTTCCGGCTTGCCCACCATCAGTTCGTAGCCTTCGCGGCGCATCATCTCGATCAGAATTGCGAGCTGCAGTTCGCCGCGGCCCATCACTTTGAACGCGTCCGGTCCGCCTGCCTCCTCGACACGTATGCTTACGTTGGTCAACAGTTCCTTGTCGAGCCGGTCGCGGAGATTCCGGGAAGTGACGTACTGGCCTTCGCGGCCGGCGAACGGGGAGGTGTTGATGGTGAACAACATCGCGATGGTCGGTTCGTCGATCTGGATTTTGGGCAGCGGCGCGGGCGCCGTGGCGCTGGTTACCGTCTCGCCGATGGTGATCCCCTCGACACCGGCGATAGCGAGCACGTCACCGGGAAGTCCGACGGTCTCGTCGACGCGCTTCAGCCCTTCAAAGGAATACAGCTTCGTTATGCGCGTGTTGTGCATCGTGCCGTCGAGCTTGGCGATCGTCACATCGTCGTTCAGCCGGAGCGTTCCGCCGAACACGCGCCCGATTGCCAGGCGGCCCAGATAGTCGCTGTAGTCGAGGTTGGCGACAAGCAGTTGCAGCGGTCCTTCGGGGTCGCCCTTCGGAGGCGGGATCCGTTCGCGGATGGTGTCGAACAGAGGCCGCAGATCGGCCGAGCTATCCTCGGGGCTCCGCCGCGCGATGCCTGCTTTCGCGTTGGTGTAAATCACCGGGAAATCGAGCTGGTCCTCGGTCGCGTCGAGATCGATGAACAGGTCGTAGATCTCGTTCAGCACCTCCTGAATGCGCGCGTCCGGCCGGTCGATCTTGTTGATCACCACGATCGGGGGCAGCTTTGCTTCGAGGGCTTTCATGAGCACGTAGCGGGTCTGCGGGAGGGGGCCCTCGCTCGAATCGACGAGCAGCATGACGCCGTCGACGATCTTGAGCGCGCGCTCGACTTCGCCGCCGAAGTCGCTGTGGCCCGGCGTGTCGACGATGTTGATCTTGATGCCGCCGTAGCGGACGCCGGTGGTTTTGGCGAGGATGGTGATGCCGCGCTCCCGCTCGAGTTCGTTGGAATCCATCACGCGATCTTCCAGATGTTCGTTGGCGCGGAAGATGCCGCTCTGGCGCAACATGGCGTCGACGAGCGTGGTTTTGCCGTGGTCGACGTGGGCGATGATGGCGATGTTGCGGATACTTTCGTTGGTTGGGACAGAAGACATGTAACTTTCATGGTGACATGGGCGGAAAAGATTGCGGTTTCTGCCGGGTTTGAGAAAGCTGGTAGGTTGAAACGCATGGGCCGGCGGCTGGGACAACATTTCCTCGTACGTGAGTCGATTCTTTCGTCGATCGCGGCGGCGGCGTGTCCGGAGCCGGGGGAAACGGTGATTGAAATCGGGCCTGGGCGCGGGGCGCTGACGCGGCATCTGCTGGAACGGGCGGGGCGGGTGGTGGCGGTCGAGATCGACCCGGTGCTGGCGCAGTACCTCCGCGAAAAATTCCGCGATTCGCCGAAGCTGGAAATCGTTGAAAGCGATGTTCTCCGCGCGGCCCTCGACGCCTACGGACCGGTGGCTGTCGCGGGGAATCTGCCGTATTACATCACTTCGCCTATTGTCGAAAAGACGCTGGCGCTGGGCCCGCTGCTTCGGCGCGCGGTTTTCCTTGTTCAGCAGGAAGTGGCCGCCCGCCTCGCAGCTTCACCTGGCACGCGCGATTACGGGTACCTTTCCGTAGCGGCCCAACTTCGGGCCGAAGTTACGATTCTGTTTCCGGTTTCCCGCGCGGCGTTCCGGCCTCCGCCGAAGGTGGACTCGGCGGTGGTGCGTTTGCTGAGGCGGGCGGAGGCATCGTCTCCGGCCGAGGTTGCGGCACTCGTAAAGTTCGCGGGGCTGTGTTTCCGCCAGAAGCGGAAGACGATCCGGAACAATCTGCTGGGGACGTACCCGAAGGAACGGCTCGACGCGCTCCAGGAGGCGGGCCGGCGGGCCGAGCAGCTTTCGATCGGCGAGCTTGCGGCGCTGCATCGCAAGCTAGGCGGGGGATGATGGCTCAGCGGCGTCCGGCGTGCGCCGGCTGAGGCGGGCCCTCCGCATCAGGGCGACCAGGGGCACGATGGCGAGAAAGAGCAGGCCCATGACGCGGAACGCTTCGACAAAGCTGAGCAGAGCCGCCTGCTGCTCGATGGTTTGGTAGAGGGTGGCGAGGCCCCGCTGGCCGGCCGTGACGGGATCGCTGCCGCCACCGAGGAACGCCGCACCGGTCTTCTCCAGAAACTGTCTTACGGCCAAGCCTCCCGGAGTGATCTGCGCGGCAAGCACCGATTGATGAAACTGCGAGCGCCGGGCCACGAAGGTGGTCACGAAGGAAACGCCCATGCTCGATCCCATGTTCCGCACGACGCTGTACAGGCTCGTCGCATATCCGGTTTCCGCCTTGGGGATGGGGTCCATCGACAGGGTGGTGAGCGGGACGAAAATAAAGGCCATGCCCAGCCCCTGGTTGATCTGGTGCAGGAAGATGTCCCATGTCCCGGAGTCCAGATCCATCTTCGAGTAGCCGAAGAAGGCCATGGCGGCGACCACGAATCCGAAACCCACCATCTTCCTTCCATCCCAACCCTTGTCGAGCAGGTATCCGACGAGCGGCATGCAGAGGGCGGTGCCTAGCCCGCGGGGGCTGGTCCAAAGGCCCGCCGTCACGGCGGTCCAACCGAGGAGCGTCTGCATGAACAGCGGCAGGAGCACGAGGCTGCCGTAGAGCACGAAGCCGAGCGTCGTGACCAGGCCGATGCCGCAAGCGAAGTTCCGGTACTTCAGCAGGCGGAAACGGACGATCGGCTGCTCGATCCGCAGTTCCCGAATGACGAAGGCCGGCAGCATGAGGCCCGCGACAACGGCGAGCATCACGATCAGGCGCGAGCCGAACCAGTCCTCTTCCTGCCCCTTGTCCAGCAGGATCTGAAACGCCCCCATGCCGACCGCCAGCATGCCAAAGCCCCAAAAATCCACGCGCATCGAACCCCGCCGGATATAGGGCGGATCGTAGAGAAACGCGGAGATCATGGCCAGGCTGAACAACCCGATCGGGAGGTTGATATAGAACACCCACCGCCACGAATAGGTGTCGGTGATCCAGCCACCCAGGGTCGGTCCGAGAATTGGCGCGGCCACGATCCCGAGCGACCAAAAAGCCATGGCCTTGCCCCGTTCCGCGCCCGGGAATTCTTCGAGGAGGACGGCCTGCGACAGCGGCTGCAACCCGCCGCCGGTGGTGCCTTGCAGAATGCGGAACAGGATCAGCACGGGTAGACTCGGCGCCAAGCCGCAGCAGATGCTCGATACGGTGAATCCGGTTACGACCGTCAGCAGCAGCCGCTTCCGGCCGATGTAGTTGGCCAACCATCCGGTGATCGGCAGGATCACCGCATTCGCCACCAGGTACGAGGTCAATACCCACGTTGCTTCATCCACCGTGGCGGAAAGGCTTCCGGCGATGTGCGGCAAGCTGACGTTGACGACGGAAGTGTCCAGCACTTCCATAACAGCGCTGGACATCACCGCGATTGCGATCATCCAACGATTGATGCCCTGGCGGCTGCGACTCAGGTGGGTTTCCTTCGCCATGCGGCTCGACAGGCTTATCCGGCCAGAAGAATAGCATGGCGCAGCGGGCGAGGACGTTCAGAATAGCTGGCCGTGCTTGCGCGGCGCGCGTGCGCGGGATGGCGGGCCGGGGTCACGGCATGGTTGAAGTTCGCGGGGCTGTGTTTCCGCCAGAAGCGGAAGACGATCCGGAACAATCTGCTGGGGACGTACCCGAAGGAACGGCTCGACGCTCTGCCGGAGGCAGGCCGGCGGGCCGGGCAGCTTTCGATCGGCGAGCTTGCGGCGCTGCATCGCAAGCTTACCGCAGTTTGACGGCGCCAGCTTGCGCGTCCGCGCTCGACTTCAGAAAGTCTTCAGCTTCAGGCGTCATACTGAGACATTCGATGCGCGACCCGAGCGGAAACCTTCGCCGGCTTTTTCTCCGGATGTGGCTTCTCGTCATCGGCCTCACCCCGCTTGCGGCCCAGACGGGTGGGCTCCGCGGCCGCGTGCTCGACACGAGCGGCGCGGTCATTCCCGGCGCATCGATAACGGCGGAAGGCCCCTCGGGCGCGCGCCGCGATACTGTCAGCAAGGACGACGGTTCGTACATCCTCCTGGGGCTTCTCCCTGGCACGTACCATGTCCACGCCAGCACAAAGGACAACGCGCTCGCGGGCGCGGCGGACATCACGATTGGACGGGACACCATCACGGCCGACCTCCACTTGAGCGTCGTTTCCACGCGCCAGCAGGTCACCGTCGAGGCCCAGGCCGGACCCGCCGTCGCCACCAACCCCGCAGCGAACGCAGGCGCGCTCGTGCTCCGCGGCAAAGACCTCTCCGCCCTGGCGGACGACCCCGACGACCTGGCGTCGGATTTGCAGGCGCTTGCGGGCCCGTCCGCCGGACCGAACGGCGGCGCCCTCTTCGTTGACGGCTTCAGCGGCGGCGAACTCCCGACCAAGGACTCGATCTCGGAAATCCGCATCAACCAGAACCCTTTCTCTCCCGAGTACGACACGCTCGGCCTGGGCCGTATCGAGATCGTCACCAAGCCGGGCGCCGACGCCTGGCACGGGACCGGCTTCTACAACTTTGGCGACAGCGTGTGGAACTCGCGGAACCCCTACGCGGCTGAGAAGGCGCCGTTCCTGCTGAAGGAATACGGCGGGAACATTACGGGCCCTCTCACGCGCCGCCTCTCTTTCTCGCTCGACGTCATGCGCGCTTCCATCGACAATGGCGCCATCATCAACGGCGTCACGCTCGATCCTCTTACCCTCGCCATTGTTAATCCGTACACCGATGTCTTCTCCATCCCCCAGCGCCGGATCGTCGTCACGCCGCGCGTCGACTACCGCCTCACCGATTCCAACACGCTGACCGCCCGCTTCAGCGTCTCCCGGAGCGAAATCGGGGACTCCAGCGTCGGAGGGTTCAACCTCGTCAGCCAGGGCTACGACGTGCGAATGCTTTACCAGACGCTGCAACTCACCGACACCGCCGTTCTGGGCGCGAACGCCGTGATGACCACGCGCTTCCAGTATTTCCGCCCGGCCATGACCATGCGCTCCACCACGCCCGGCGCTGAAATCCAGGTGCTCAACGCCTTCACCGGCGGCGGTTCCCCGATCGGCGACTCCTCCGACACGCAGGACAACTACGAGTTCCAAAACTATACTTCGATCGACCGCGGCCAGCATTCCTGGCGGTTCGGCGGGCGCCTGCGCGGCTCCCGGGAGGACTCGGTATCGGAGCAGAACTTCAACGGGACGTTCCTGTTCGGCGGCGGCATCGGCCCCGTTCTCGACGCGGCGAATCAGCCCGTCATCGGTCCGAATGGTACTCCGATGCTCGAGACCATCACGTCGATTGAAAGCTTCCGGCGCACGCTGCTCTACTCCGGAATGAACTACACGCCGGCGCAGATCCGGGCGCTGGGCGGCGGCGCAACGCAGTACACTCTCTCGACGGGTCTGCCGGCGATCCTGGCGAATCAATTCGACGCGGGATTGTTTGTGGGCGACGACTGGCGTCTTCGCCGTAACCTCACGCTTAGCCTGGGACTGCGCTACGAGAACCAGAGCAACATCAACGACAACCTCGATTTCGCTCCCCGCTTCGGCCTCGCCTGGGCCCCCGGCGCGAGCAGGCAACCTAAGACCGTCATCCGCCTTGGCTTCGGGATCTTCTACGACCGCTTTGCCCTGGCAAACACGATCACGGCCCTGCGCTACAACGGCGTCAGGCAGAAGCAGTACGTCATCTCGAACCCGGATTTCTTTCCCGGCATGCCGACCGAAGCCGAGCTCGCCGCGTCGCAAGCGCCCAGCGCGATTCAAGAGGTCAGTTCGTCGCTCGAGGCGCCCCGCGTTGCGCAGACGGCCCTCGCCGTCGAACGCCAACTCCCAGGCCACACCACGCTGACGCTCACTTACTCGAACACCCACGGGTGGCACGAACTGCGTTCGGCGGACATCAACGCCCCGCTCCCGGTCACGGGTCTGTTTCCCTTCGGAAATCCAAATCCCATCTTTCTGATGGAATCCTCCGGCCTGTACAACCAGAACCAGCTCATCGTCAGCGTGAACTCACGGGTTAATCAGAAGGTGTCGTTGTTTGGCTCGTACACGTATAACGACGCGCTGAGCAACACCGACGGGCTGTTGACGTTTCCCTCCAACCCTTACAGCATGGCGGGCGAATACGGACCCGCCGCGACCGACATCCGGGATCGCATGACCGCGGGCGGCGCCATCACCGGGCCCTGGAAACTGACCTTCAGCCCGCTGCTGACCTTGAGCAGCGGCCCTCCGTTCGACATTATCGCCGGCCAGGACATTTACGGGGATACGCTTTTCAACGCGCGGCCCGCCTTCGCCACGAATCCCGCCAAGCCCGGCGTCATCCGGACGTCCTACGGGCTTCTCGATCCCAATCCCTCCCCCGGCGAGCCGATTGTGCCCCGCAATTACGGCCGCGGCCCCGGCCTCATCCTGGCGAACCTGCGGCTGGCGCGCCAGTTCAGCTTTGGAGCGCCGAGCGAACCCGGCGGCGATGCCCGCTACCATCTCTCGATTGGCGTTTCCATGCGCAATCTGCTCAACCACAACAATCCCGGGCCCATCATCGGCGACATCACCTCGCCGCTGTTCGGCCAGGCCAACCAACCCTACGGTGTGACTTCGCTGGGTGGCACCGGCTTTTCGGAATCCGCGGACAACCGCCGCTTCGAAGTTCAAACCCGCTTCACATTCTGAAAACCTGTTTCTATCCGTAACCTTTCGGTCCTCAACTGGTAATGGCCTGAGAAAGGAGATCGTCGATGTCGTGGAAATGGGCCGTCGTAGGATTCGTGTTGCCGGCAGCAAGCCTCTTATTGGCGGCGGAGGCAACCAGCACCAGTCATTCGCAGTATCCGCTTGCTTCGGGCGGGCGCGTGCAGGTGGAGAACCGGAACGGCCCGGTGACGATTCAGGGATGGGAGCAGAACACGGTAGAGATTGAGGCGGAGAAGCACGGCAAGACACCGGAGGATGTGAGCCGCATCCAGCTTGCCGTGGAATCGCAGGCGGATTCGATCGTCATTCACACCGTGGCGGAGGAGGAGGCGCACGGGGGGAGTTGGGTGTCCCTGCGGATCAAAGTTCCGCGGCGGGTGCGGCTTGAGCGCGTCACGACTTCGAACGGCCCGATTGCGGTAACCGGCATTGAGGGGGATGCGGATCTTACGACGTCGAACGGGCCGATCCGAGTTGAAGACTACAAGGGGCAACTGCGCGCGACGACTTCAAACGGACCGATCCGTGTGAGGGGGCTCGAAGCCGACGCGGCGTCGCGGCTGGAGATGACGACATCGAACGGGCCGATCGATGTGGCGCTTTCCTCGTCTCCGGTTCCCGAGATTCACGCCCGGACATCGAACGGGCCGATCACGCTGTGGCTTGCCGGCGATGTGTCGGCGGACCTGAAGGCGTCGACGTCGAACGGGGCGATTTCGAGCGACTTCGAACTGACGCTGCCGGCGGGCTGGCACACGAAATCGTCGATGGAGGCGAAGCTGGGATCGGGCGGAAGGGTTGTGGACCTGCGAACGTCGAACGCGCCGATCCGCATCCGCCGGGGCACACCGAAGGAATCGGTTTCGAGCCGATTCTTTGCGCATGGGCCGGAGTAGATGGGATGCGGCGAGCGGGGGCGGAGTCAGAAATCGTAGCGGTCGATGTTGGCTCGCGTGAAGACCAGCGGCGGGCCGAGGATGATATCGCTGCCCTGGATGCGGACGACGCCCAATCGTCCCGCGCGGAGGCGGGTGGCTCCGGGCTTCAATGTGCCGCGGGCGAGTGAGTCCGCGGCGTAGACGGCGAGATAGCCGAGATCGCGTGTGTTCCACAAGACCACCGATCCGACGATGCCGGCGTGGACGTAGGGTTTACACATGTTCGGCAGAGAAAGCCCGGTCACTTTCACATCGGCGCGGCCGGACTGCTTGACCGCCTCCGCGGCGCCCGGAACCGACGGCGCCGAAATGGCGAGGATCACTTTCACTTCGGGATAGACCTTCATGAGCGTCTGGGTCTCGGCGAAGGCCTTGTCGCGGTCGTCGTCGCTCGGGCGGACAGCGGTCAAGGTCACGCCAGGGTACTTCGCCGCAATCCGCAAGCGGATGTAATGGATCCACTCGTTCTGGTTCGCCGCCGTCAGCGCGCCGGTGATGATGGCGAACGAACCGTGCCCGCCAAGCAGCCGCACCGCCTCGTCCGCCAGCGCGTAGCCGATCCCCTGCGCGGTCGCCTGGTCGACAAAGTAATCCCGCGCGTCGGGTTCGGCGTCCGCATCCCAGGTAACTACGGGAATGTGGTTAGCCCGCGCTTTTCTGAGAACCGTCGAAATCGCCACGTCGTTGGCCACGGCCACCGCGATCGCGTCCACGCGCCGCGTGATCCAACCTTCAATCACCTCGTTCTGCCGCGCGGGGTCCATGCTTGTCGGCCCGTCCCAGATCAGATCCGCGTGCAGGGCGGCGGCCGCTTCCTCCGCGCCCGCGCGGCAACTGACGAAGTACGGATCCCCCTTGGCTTTCGGCATCACGGCAATCACGAGCCTTCTTCCGCCAGGCGCGCCCTCCGGGCGCATCGCCACGAATAGCCACACGCCCCCAATGATGGCGAGCACACTCGCGGCAATCGCCACTCGCCGCATCGGAAACCGCGCCGGGAGCCGCCCGGCTAACGAACTCGCGCCGATGGCCGCCAGCAGCAGGACGCCGGTCAAGATGCCCGTCAACTCGGACGGCAGGGCGGACAGTCTCAGCCCGTCCTCGAGAACAACAATCGAAAACAGACCCAGCAGCGTCCCGCCGATCGACCCCACGCCGCCGAAGATGGACGTTCCGCCCAGCACTACCGCGGTGATGGCGAGCAACTCGTATCCGGTGCCGGCATCGGACTTGGCCTGGCCCACATGGGCCACATAAATGAGCGCCGCCACGGCCGACGCCGCGCCTGAAAGTAAGTACGCCAGCGCCAGGCGCCGCGCCACGGGCACAGCCCCATACCGCGCGGCCGCCGGTGCGTGGCCGATCGCGTACCACCCACGGCCGATCACCGTCCGGTGCAGCAACCACGCGAAACCCGCGGCCGCCGAGGCGAAGATCAGCGTCTGCGGCGGGACGAATCCGAAAAGCGATCCCTGCCCCAGAAAGAGGAACCCCGGCGGAAAATTGGAGAAGTTGTCCGCGCCGCCCGTAAGTCCTTCCGCGATCCCGCGGAACATCGAGTAAGTGCCCAGCGTAACAATCAGCGGGGGTAACTCGAACCGCGCGATGAGCAGCGCATTCAGACCGCCCCCGGCGAGTCCCACCACCAACGCCGCCACGATCGCCCACCCGATCGGCAGGCCTCCGTCCCGCCATAGTTTCCCGAAGGTCACGGCCACAAGAGCCAGCAGCGAACCGACGGAAAGGTCGATTCCGCCGGTGATAATCACCGGAGTCAGCGCGAGCGACAGTAAACCAAGCTCCACACTGAGCCGCGCGATTTCGAACGCATTCGCGGCGGTGAGAAACTGCGCGCCGGTGAAGCTGAACACCGCCACTTCGAGCGCCAACATTCCCGCGAGAGCTAGGTTATGGTTGCGGTCAGCCATTTTTCCGCGCCTCCGCTCCGCGCGCGAAATCGATCACCACCGAGGCTAAGATGATCACCCCTTGAATCGCCTTCTCCCAGGAGGGGCTGATATGCAAGAACGTCAACGCCGGGCCGATGCTCGCCAGTAGTCCTACGCCGAGTCCCGTGCCTAGGAGCGTTCCGCGGCCGCCGGTGATGGAAGCTCCGCCTACCACGACTGCAGCGATCGCCTTCAACTCCAGTCCGACGCCCGCGTTGCTCTGGACTTCTCGAAATCGCACGGCGTCCAGCACGGCGGCCAAGCCCGTCATCGCGCCCATCCACACAAAGACCCAAAACACCACCCGGCGCACCGGAATGCCCGCGAGCCGGGCCGACTCCGCCGCGGCTCCCGTCGCATAGACCGCCCGGGCCGCCGCGATGTTCTTCAACACCCATCCCAGCGCCACAACCAGAACGGCGGCCACGGTGAGAATGAACACCTCACCAGCCGTCTGCCCCAGTCCGAACCATTGGAAGTTCGATGGGAGGTTTTCAATCCATGCCCCGCCGGTGGCCCAGTTCAAGGCATTGCGCCAGAGGATCATGGTGGCCAGCGTCACCACGATCGACGGCATCCGCATGCCCGCGACAAGGCCGCCGTTGGCGGCGCCGAGCAGCGCTCCGGCGCCCGCCGCCGTCAGGGCCGCCAGCGGCATCGGCAGACCCGCGCGCGCCGAGAGCCCCGCGATCACGGCCAGCACCGCGAACATCGAGCCGACCGAGATGTCGATTTCGCCGGCGAGGATCACCAGCGTCATGCCTGAGGCCGCCAGCAGCGTGGAGACGTTGGCGAGCAGCAGATCGCGCAAATTGCCGGCGCTGAAAAAGCCGGGCGCGGCGAAGGCCAGCACAATCAGCAGCGCGGCCCAGGCGATTGCAACCGACGCCTCGCGCCTCACGCCGCGGCGCCCTCTTCGCCCAAGGCCAGCGCAAGCAGCCGCTCCTGCGTCGCGTCCGCGCGGCGAAGCTCGCCTGCGACGGAGCCGCCGCGCATCACGTAGATCCGATCACTCATGCCGAGAATCTCAGGCAACTCGGAGGAAATCATCACAATCGCCATTCCGCCCGCCGCCAGGTCCGACATCAGCCGGTGGATCTCCGCCTTCGCCCCGATGTCCACGCCCTGCGTCGGCTCATCGAGAATCAGAACCGCGGGCGCCGCCGTCAGCCATCTTGCGAGGCAGACTTTCTGCTGATTGCCGCCCGAAAGGGTCTGCACGGCCGTCGCGACGCTCGACGTTTTGATCGCCAGACGATTCGTATACTCGCGCGCATTTCCGTTCTCGCCCTGAAAATCGAGTCCGCGCAAGCCTGGCGCCGTCGCCAACTGCGCCAAGGAAACGTTCTCCGCCACGCTCATCGGCATCACGAGCCCGTGCCGCCGCCGGTCTTCGGGCACATACGCGATCCCCAGCCGTACCGCCTCGTCCGGCGATGCGACCGCAACCGGCTTGCCCCGCAAAAGAATTGAACCCGCCGAAGGCCGGTGTAAGCCGAACAGGACCTCCGCTAATTCCGTTCGTCCTGCGCCCACCAGGCCCGACAATCCGACGATCTCGCCCGCCCGCACCGCGATCGAGACATCCTTCACACCAGCCCGCGGGCACGTTAGTGAGCGGGCTTCCAGCACGACGTCCCCCACGGGAACTTCCCGCTTCGGAAAGACCGCATCGATGTCCCGGCCGACCATCATTCGAATCAGCGTGGCCCGATCCACCTCGGCCATGGTGCGCGTTTCCACCGTCTCGCCATCGCGCAGCACCGTGACCCGATCCGCAATCCCGGGCAACTCCTCCAGCCGGTGCGAGACATAGATCATCCCTACGCCGCGCCCCCGCAGTTCGCGCAGCACGCCGAACAACGCCGTCACTTCGCGCTCGGTCAGCGAGGCTGTCGGCTCGTCCAGAATCAGTACGCGCGCCCGCGCCCCCAGCGACTTCGCGATCTCCACCGTCTGTTGCTCCGGCATACTGAGCGTCGCCGCGCGCCGCTCCGGATCGATTGTCGAACCGAGTTGAGAGAGCAACTCTCGCGCTGCCCGTTTTCTCTGTTTCCAGTCGATCCGCCGCCACAGCCCGCCGCTCTCGAGCGCGAGCCCGATGTTCTCCGCCACGGTGAGTTCGCCGAACAGCGCCGGCTGCTGATAGATCACCGCGATGCCGAGCGCCTTCGCCGCAAGCGGATCGCGCAGCGTGACGGGCCGACCCTCGAACCGCACTTCGCCGGAATCGGCCTGCGCCGCTCCGGCGAATGTCCGGATGAGCGTCGATTTTCCCGCGCCATTCTCCCCAACGAGGGCGTGAATCTCGCCCGCTTCGAGTTCAAAGTCCACGCGCCGCAGCGCGCGCACACCTCCATATGACTTCGTCACCGCTGCGGCGGCCAGCAGTGGCGGCATGTTTAGAAGCTCACTTTCGAATTCCCCGTTGCGAGTTCCCGCCGTGCGCCGCGCCAGACGAATTCCCCGGTCACGCCCTCCGGCAGGGACACTTCCGCACTCAGCCCGTCCGCACCAGAACGCTTCCAGTGCACGCGAATCGTCCCCGCCGGATGTGGCATTGTGCCCGAAGCTTCCTTCAACTCA
>DAIDIH010000264.1 GCA_027459465.1 Bryobacterales bacterium
AGCCGCTGCCGGTCGAGAAACTCGAGCAGCGGAATCGCGTACTTCCGCGACACGCCGGTCCATTGCTTGAACTCTCCCACCTGAAACCGGGCCCCGCGCCGCGCCGCCAGCAGCGTACGCAGCGAGTCGAGCGCCGTGCGATGGAAAATCAGGTCATCGCCGACCTTCACCAGGCTCTGCTTCCGAAGCAGGATCTGCAGAAGCGCCCGCGAACGCCCCGGGTCGATGCCGGTGCTCGCCAGCACCTCCTGCGTGGAGGGCACGGCCAGTCCGGCGCGCTCAAACGCCCCCTCGATCTTTCGCGTGGCCGACTCTTCGTCTTCCCCCAGCGCCACGCGGTGCGACGTGAGCCGCACCGTTTCCCCCTCCGCAACGGCGTCCTTGCTCTCGCCGAGCAGCGCTTCGAAAACAAACGCGGGCGCCTCGCCCAGAACCCGCACCCGCGCCTCCTCCTTCGGCATCCCGGTCTGCAGAGGATTCGCCCGATGAAACTCCTGCAGCGCGCCGCGCAGAGCCTCGCCTCGCGCCTCGAACCACGCCGGAGCGGCGAACCACGCCGGTGTCGCCTCAATCCGCTTCAGCTTTCCCGCCTCGGCGAGGATCTCCTCCTCCGTCCAACCCGTCCGCCGCACCAGATCCGGAAGGCTCATCCCGGCGCGGGACTCGGCCACCAGCATCGACAGCCTCTCCGCCGGACCGGCGTCCCGCAGGCCTTCCACGCGCTCCGCCGTGGACTTTCGCGGCGGCTCCACCTCCACCACCTCTCCCCCGCCGATCGTCACCACCGGCGAAAACATCCGCACGATGAACCGGTCCCCCGGCAGCACCAGCAGCGGCTCCCGCAGCCGTAGCCTCACCCACGTGTGCTCGCCGCCGCGGATCGGCTCCCGCGGGCCCACGCGGCGAATGGTCGCCTCCGTCTCGGCCGTTCCCGAGTGAAAATGCACCGGCGCGCCCGGCTTCAGCGGCTTCGCGCCGGCAAGCAAATCGAAAGAGCAATCGATCAGCGTGGTCGGCGCAAAGCGTCCCGGCGCCGCCAGCGTCATCCCGCGCGCCACCTGCGCCGGCTCGATCCCGCTCAGGTTCACCGCCGTGCGCTGTCCCGCGTATGCCTTCTCCACCGCCTCCCCGTGCACTTGCAGACCGCGCACCCGCAGCCGGACGCCGCCCGGAAGTAGATCGACCTCGTCGCCCGTCGCGATCGACCCCGACGCCAAAGTTCCCGTCACAACCGTGCCGAACCCATGCATCGAAAACGAACGGTCCACCGGCAAACGGAAATATCGCTGCGACGGCCGCGCCGGAATCTGCATCGCAACCTCGAGCAGAGTTTGGCGCAGCTCTTGCAGACCCGTTTGGGTGATGGCGCTCACTGCCACAATAGGAGCTTGTTCCAGGAACGATCCCTTCACAAACTCCTCCACTTCGAGCTTCACGAGGTCCAAAATTTCCTTGTCCACCAGGTCGCACTTGGTAAGAACTACAATCCCGCGGGAAACTCCAAGTAACCGGCAGATGTCGAAGTGTTCCCGGGTCTGCGGCTTGATAGACTCATCCGCGGCGATGACCATCAGCACGAAGTCGATCCCGGTGGCCCCCGCCACCATATTTTTCACGAACCTCTCGTGCCCCGGTACGTCTACAAAAGAGAGCGTGCACTCCGGCGAAAGCGCCAGGTGCGCGAAACCGAGATCGATCGAAATGCCCCGCTGTTTTTCTTCCTTGAGCCGGTCCGTGTCTACCCCCGTTAGCGCGCGGACCAGCGATGTTTTACCGTGGTCAATATGCCCGGCCGTGCCGGCAACGACGTACCTCATGCGATTGATCTTCATCGTACTACTCGGTCTGCTCGCGCCCTTTGCCCTCGCCCAGGATGCCACTCCTACATTTCACACCGGCGTTTCCGACGTGCGCGTCGACGTCCAGGCGGTGGCCGGCGCCGCTCCGATCGAGGATCTGAAACGCAACGATTTTGCGGTCTTCGACAGTGGCATGGTGCAGCCTCTCACCTATTTCGGCCACGAATCTGAACCCGTTTCCCTCGTTCTGCTGCTCGACGTGAGCGGTAGCATGCAGAAGTCGCTCGAAGAGATCGCCCGGCGCGCCAACGATGCGCTGGGTCTGCTTTCCCCCGGCGACAGCGTCGCGATCATGGTCTTCGGCCGCACGACGGCGCTTCATCAGGACTTCAGCGATAATCTCGCCGAAACCGCCAGGCAGCTACAAGCCGCCATCCACGTCCACGACGTCGGCTCCGGCACCGCCATCAACTCGGCCGTCCTCGACGCCGCAAGCCTGTTGCACAATCACCCTTCGCGCCTCTCCGGCCGCAAAGCCATCCTCATCGTCACCGATAACCTCTGTATCAACTACAAACATCCCGATGCCGAAGTGGTTCGGGCGCTCGATCAGGACAACATCGTGCTCGACGCCATCGTCACCGGCCGCGGCATCCGCCCCGCGCCGCCGAGGCTCGGCGAATACCGGAACCCCGATTTCACCCCCGCCGACGTCTTTCATCTGGCCGAGGAAACCGGCGGAGATGCGATTCATTCCAACCAGGCCGGCGCCGCCCTCCGCGACATGATTGAAGCGATCCGCGCCCGCTACAGCCTCTCTTACCGGCTTCCTACGGCCGCTCCCGGCGCCTGGCGCAGCATCGAAGTGGAACTCACACCCATGGCGCGCCAGCGCTACCCTAACGCCGTCCTGCACTACCGCGCCGGTTACTACACGCCGGGGTCATAGCCTCTCAGTCCGCCCCTCGCCGCTCCTGTTACTGTTGACTTGATATGTCCGAGGAGCGATTGCGCGAGTTGCGCCGCCGCCACGACGCGGCCGAGGCGGGTGGTGGCGTGGAGCGCCGGGAACGGCAGCACCGCGAGGGGAAACGCTCGGCTCGGGAGCGCGTGGACCTCCTGCTCGACGAAGGCACGTTCGAAGAAACCGGCAAGCTCGTCCGGCACCGCTGCATCGATTTCGGCATGCAGGACCAGGTCATCGACGGCGATGGCTTCGTCACCGGCTATGGCCGCATCCACGGCCGCCTCGTCTTCGTCTTCGCCCAGGACTTCACCGTCTTCGGCGGCTCGCTCTCGGAATCCAACGCCCAGAAAATCTGCAAGCTCATGGACCTCGCCCTCAAAATGGGCGCGCCCGTCATCGGGCTCAACGATTCCGGCGGCGCCCGCATTCAGGAAGGCGTGCTCTCGCTCGCCGGCTACGCCGACATCTTTCTCCGCAACACTCTCGCAAGCGGCGTCATCCCCCAGATCTCGGCCATCATGGGCCCCTGCGCCGGCGGCGCCGTCTACTCCCCCGCCATCACCGACTTCGTCTTCATGGTCGACGGCACCAGCCACATGTTCATCACCGGCCCGGACGTCATCAAGACCGTCACCCACGAAGACGTCACCAAGGAAAAACTCGGCGGCGCCGCAACCCACAACACCGTCAGCGGCGTCGCGCATTTCCAGGCCCCCGACGACGAGGCCTGCCTGCGCCAGATTCGCGACCTCCTTTCCTACCTTCCCTCCAACAACCGCGAGGAACCGCCCCGCCGCCGCGCAACCGATCCCGCCTCACGCGCCGACCCCGCTCTCGACACGCTCATTCCCGACGATCCCACTCTCCCCTACGACATGCTTCAGGCCATCCGCGGCGTCGTCGACGACGGCGAATTCCTCGAAGTCCACGAGCACTACGCCAAAAACATCCTCACCGGTTTCGCGCGGCTCGACGGCCGCCCCACCGGCATCGTCGCCAATCAACCCGCCTATCTCGCCGGCTGCCTCGATATCGACTCCTCTGTCAAAGCCGCCCGCTTCGTCCGCTTCTGCGACGCCTTCCAGATCCCCATCCTCACCTTCGAAGACGTGCCAGGCTTCCTCCCTGGCGCCAGTCAGGAGTTCGGCGGCATCATCCGTCACGGCGCCAAACTGCTCTACGCCTACGCCGAAGCCACCGTGCCGAAAGTCACCGTGATTACCCGCAAGGCCTATGGCGGCGCCTATTGCGTCATGGGCTCCAAGCACCTGCGCACCGACGTGAACTTCGCCTGGCCCTCGGCCGAGATCGCCGTCATGGGCGCCGAGGGCGCGGTCAACATCGTCTACCGCCGGGAAATATCCAGCGCCCCCGACCCCCAAACTCTTCGCCGCGAGAAGATCGCCGAGTACCAGGAACGCTTCGCCAACCCGTTCGTCGCCGCCGAGCGCGGTTTCCTCGACGACGTAATCGAGCCCCGCCTCACCCGCGCCCGTGTAATCCAGGCGTTCCGGATGCTCGAAACAAAGGTCGACTCGAACCCCCGCAAAAAGCACGGAAACATCCCGCTGTAATTTGGTTTTCCCACTCTCACGCCGCGGCTTGTGTTACAAGCGAGACGTATGGCGTTCTCATTGGAAGGCAAATCGGCCCTCGTCACCGGTTCAGGGCGGGGAATCGGGCGGGCCATCGCCCAGCGTCTGGCCTCGGCCGGAGCGCGAGTTCTCGTCACGGATATCGACTCCGATGCGGCGGCGGAAACCGCATCGATTCTCGGCTCACGCGCGGCGGCGTTTCCGGGCGACCTCACCTCGCCGGAGTTCCCGCAAAAGCTCGTCGAGGAAACCATCTCCCGCCTCGGCTCGCTCGACATCTTAGTCAACAACGCCGGCTACACCTGGGACAACGTCATCCAAAAAATGACCGACGAACAGTTCCAGGCCATGCTCGACATTCACCTCGTGGCGCCGTTCCGCCTCCTCCGCGCCGCCTCCGGCTGGATTCGCGAAACCGCCAAGCGGGAAGCCGCCGAAGGCAGGCGCGTGATGCGGAAAGTGGTCAACATCAGCTCCATTTCCGGCACCCAGGGCAACGCCGGCCAGGTCGCCTACGCCGCGGGCAAATCCGGCATCAACGGCATCACCAAGACCCTCGCCAAGGAGTGGGGACGCTACAACGTCACCGTAAATTCCGTGGCCTTCGGGCTCATCGAAACCCGCCTCATTCAGCCGCTGGCCTCAGGCGCCGCCTCGATCGACATGAAGGGGAAAAAGATTCCCGTCGGCGTGCAACCCGCGGTTCTCGACGCGGCGGCAAAAAGCTGCCCCCTCGGGCGCTTAGGTACGCCGGAGGAGGCGTCTGGTGCGGTTCTATTTTTTTGTTCGCCGCTCTCCGATTACGTCACCGGAGAAGTGCTCACCTGCAGCGGCGGCATGCACTTCTAGCGCACAGTTGCGCGGGATGGAACTCTTACCCGAGCTTGGCCTTCTTCGCCGCCGCCGCCGTCTCCGCCCGGGCCGGCTTGCGCGCGGGCGTTTCGCTCAGCCGGCGCGCCTGGTCGCTCACGCAAACCAGGAACATCGGCTGCTGGGCGTTCTTCATCAGGTCCACAATCCGCGCGTGCTGGTCTTCCAGGTAAATCGCGCGTCCGTCATTCGCGGTCAGCAGGTGCAATTCGCTTCCGCCGGCCAGCACGTCGCTCAGCCGCTTGCCCATTTCCCGCTGCAGAAACCGCAGCACTCGCCGGATCTTCTGCAGCGAGAAGCCCTTACGCCGCAGCTCGGCGATCACGGTGATCTCAATCACCTCTTCCGGCGAATACACCCTCTTGTGACCCTCATGGCGCGGGGAGGCGACTTTCCGCTCGTCCCACCACTGGAGCTGCCTCAGGCTCACCTGGGCGATGCGCGCTACATCCATGCTGCTGAACGTTTTGGCCTCGCCGGCCACATCAGGACGACTCTTCTTTGTTTTGAACATCCTGCACCGCCCTTGTTTTCGGATTTAGTGGTTCAATCTGATTCTACTTTACTTGTCGCCGGAGTCAATAGGGAATCCGCGCCCCGCCCGCAACGAATCATCCACCCCCAACAAACTGAACGATTTCCACCCCCGCCCCGCCCTCCACGGACGTCGAGGCCCAATCCTCCCGCCGGACAATCTCGCGGTTCAACTCCACCGCCACCCGCCCGCCTTCGATCTTCAGCGCCACCAGTAACCCGGCGACGCTCAACCCCGCCGCCACACGTACCGGTTTCCCGTTCACAACAATCTCAATCTGTTCTGTTTCCACTTGTTTTTCACTTGCGCGGCCCAAAAGGTTTGACACCCTGTTCCGCCCCTCATTATAGTCAGAGTATAAGATTCACAGCCGGAGCCGAAAATCATGCCTAACTCCTATCCGGAAGTTTACTTTCCGGTTGTGGTGCAGGCGGTGCTTGCCTTTGTCATCGCCGTCGCCTTAACTTCGCTGTCATACTTGCTCGGTAAGCGCAGCCGCGACAAAGTAAAGGACTCCCCTTACGAGTGCGGCATGGTCCCCGTCGGCTCCGCCCGCGAGCGTTTCAGCGTAAAGTTTTATCTTGTTGCTATCGTCTTCATCCTGTTCGACATCGAAGCCGTGTTTCTCTACCCCTGGGCGGTGGTCTACCGCGAGCTAAAGATGTTCGCCTTCGTGGAGATGCTGCTATTTATCGCACTGGTTCTGGCGGGCTTTTTCTACATCTGGAAGAAAGGTGCGCTGAACTGGTCCCAATCGGATTAGACTTCTCACAAGAACAATGCTGCCGGAACCATTACGAGACTATGCCCCTGCCGTGGCGCTGGAAGAACTCAATCCCGCCGCCATCGTAGGCGGCCACGCCGACCACGGCGAGCCGACCCTCTACCTCAACCCCGATCATCTCGTCGAAGCCTGCCAAAAGCTCAAGGAACGCTTTGCCTTCATCCGGCTCAGTTCCGTCACCGCTGTCGACCGTCACCCCGAGGAGCCGCGCTTCGAAGTGGTCTATCATCTTCACTCGCTCGAAAACAACGCGCGTCTCCGCCTCAAATGCCGGGTCGGCGGCGAAGCCCCGTCGGTTCCCTCCGTCACTTCAGTCTGGACCGGCGCCAACTGGTACGAGCGCGAAGTGTTCGACCTGTTCGGCGTCGAGTTCCGCGATCATCCCGACCTCCGCCGCATCATGATGCCGGAAGATTGGGATGGCCACCCCTTGCGGAAGGATTACCCCACGCACGGGCACAAGTACAGCTATAAGGATTAGCCGCTATGCCCGACCTCAGCCCTGAAATCACCGAAGAAGCAAGTCCGGCCGGCACGGAAGCGCCCGAAACCAGGAGGCGCCGTCTCACCGTCAACATGGGGCCGCAGCACCCCTCCACGCACGGCGTGCTGCGCGTCGTCATCGACCTCGACGGTGAGCTCATCACCAGCGCCCAGCCCGACATCGGCTACCTCCACACCGGCATCGAAAAGCAGTGTGAAGCCATCAACTGGAGCCAGGTCACCACGCTGACCGACCGCGTCGACTACCTCGCAAACCTCTCCAATAACCTCGTCTACGCGCTCGCCGTCGAAAAGCTCATCGGCGACATCGAAATCCCGCCGAAGGCCCAATGGATGCGCGTTCTCCTGGCCGAACTCCAGCGCATCAGCAGCCACCTCGTATGGCTCGGCACCCACGCGCTCGACTTAGGCGCGATGAGCATGTTGTTCTACTGCTTCCGCGAACGCGAGCAGGTGCTCAAGCTGTTCGAAATGTTCTCCGGCCAGCGCATGATGACCAGCTACATCCGCGTCGGAGGACTCGCCCTCGAACCGCCGCGGGGCTGGCAGCGGCGCGTGAAAGAGTTCATCGACATCTTCCCCAGCCGGATCGATGAGTACGAAGCCCTGCTCGAACACAACCCCATCTGGCTGCAGCGCACCCAGGGCGTCGGCCATATCTCGATCGAGGACATGCTCGCCGAAGGCGTCACCGGCCCCATGCTTCGGGCCGCGGGCCTCGCATGGGACATCCGCAAGTCCGAGCCCTATTCCAGTTACGACAAATTCGACTTCTCCATTCCCACGCGAACCGCCAACGACGTGTACGCCCGGTATCAGGTCCGCATGGAGGAAATGCGGCAGAGCACCCGCATCATCCGGCAGGCTCTCGACGGAATGCCCGAGGGCCCCTGGAAGGCGGACTACGAGCACGTCACCCTGCCCGACCGCGAAAAAATGAAGACCCAGATGGAAGCCCTCATCTATCACTTCAAAATCGTCACCGAGGGCTTCCGCGTGCCGGCCGGAGAAGCCTACCAGGCTGTCGAGAGCCCGCGCGGCGAAATCGCCTACTACGTGGTGAGCGACGGAACCTCCAAGCCCTACCGCGTATATATGCGGACGCCCAGCTTCGGCAACGTCCAGTCCATCGGCACGCTGCTCAAGGGCAAGCTCATCGCAGACTCGATCGCCTCGATGGGCAGTATGGATTTCGTTCTCGGAGATGTGGATCGCTAAATGACTTTCTCACCCGCTCTCGAAGCCCGCTTCGCTAAGTTGCTCACCATTTATCCCGAAGGCCGCCAGCGCTCGGCCGTCGTCCCGATGCTCATGTACGCCCAGGACGAGATTGGCTGCGTCACCAGGGAACTCGTCGAAGAAGTGGCGCGCCGCTGCGGCGTCCCCACCATGCAGGTCGACGAAGTCATCGGCTACTACTCGATGTTGCACACCAAGCCGCTGGGCAAGTATCACATCCAGGTGTGCACTAACATCAGTTGTTTGTTGACCGGCGGGGAAGAACTCTACGAACACGCAAAGAAAACCCTCGGCATCGGTCACAAGGAAGTCACGCCCGACGGGCTGTTTTCCCTCGAAGAAGTCGAATGTATGGGCGCCTGTTCCTGGGCTCCCGCCGTGGAAGTCAACTACGACTTCCATCACCATGTCACGTGTGAGAAACTCGACCGCCTGATCGAGGATCTTCGCAAGCTGAAATAAGGCGACGCCGGGCCGCGCGCCCGGCCGAGGAACGATGCTCTATAACGAACCCAATCCGCTTGAAACAAGAGTCCTGACGAAGCGCTTCGGCATTCCGAATTCCGAAAAGGCGGAAGTCTATCTCGCCAACGGCGGCTACCAGGCGTTTCTTAAGGCCACCGGCATGCCGCCCGAAAAGATCGTCGAGGAAGTCAAGGTCTCCAACCTTCGCGGCCGCGGCGGCGCAGGCTTCCCCACCGGCCTGAAGTGGAGCTTCGTGCCGCGCACCTCGCCCAAGCCCAGGTACCTCATCTGTAACGCGGACGAAAGCGAGCCTGGTACCTGTAAGGATCGCCTGCTGATGGAGTACGACCCCCATCAGCTCATCGAAGGCATGCTGATCGGCGGGCTCGCCGTCGACAGTCACAAAGGCTACATCTATATCCGCGGCGAATATCGCTATCTCATCACCATGATGGAGAAAGCCATCGACGACGCTTACGCGCACGGATGGTTGGGGAAAAATATCCAGGGCACCGGCTTCGATTTCGACCTCTACGTCCACACCGGCGCCGGAGCCTACGAATGCGGCGAAGAAACCGCGCTCCTCGATTCCATCGAAGGCAAGCGCGGCGTCCCCCGCATGAAACCCCCCTTCCCGGCCGTCGCCGGCGCCTGGGGCGCCCCGACCCTGCTCAACAACGTCGAAACCTACTCCGCCGTTCCCGGCATCATCCGCGACGGCGGCGCCGCATTCGCCGCCCTCGGCACGCCGAAAAACGGCGGCACCCGCCTGGTCTGCCTCTCCGGCCATGTGAACAAGCCCGGCGTCTACGAGATCCCGCTCGGCTACCCCATGCTCGAGTTCATCGAAAAGTTCGGCGGCGGCATCCGCGGCGGAAAGAAACTGAAAGCGGTCATCCCCGGCGGCTCCTCCTGCCCAGTGCTCACCGCCGCCGAGTGCAACATCATCATGGATTACGACACCCTCGCCAAGGCCGGCAGTATGCTCGGCTCCGGCGGCATGGTCGTCATCGACGAAGACACCTGCATGGTCAAAGCCGCCCTCCGCATCATGCGGTTCTACGCCCACGAAAGCTGCGGATGGTGCGTTCCCTGCCGGGAAGGCACCACGTGGCTGCGCAAGCTCCTCCAGCGGTTCCACGACGGCATGGGCCAGGCAAGCGACATCCCCATCATCGGCCAGGTCTCCAAAAATATGCTTGGCCGGACATTCTGCGCTCTCGGTGACGCCGCCGCGATGCCCACTATCTCCATCGTCGAAAAATTCCGCGAGGAGTTCGAAGCCCATCTCGACGGCCGCCCGTGCCCCTATGAGCACAAGCCGGCAATGGCGCTGGCATAAGGAATACAAAAATCTATGAGCGACATGGTCCACCTCACAGTCGACGGAAAGGCGATCGAAGCGCCGCCCGGCACGCTGCTCATCAATGCGGTCAAACGGGCCGGCATCGAGATTCCCGCCTTCTGCTACTACGACGGCCTCAAACTGCAGGCCGCCTGCCGCATGTGCCTGGTTGAAGTGGAAAAAACGCCGAAACTCCAGGTGGCCTGCACGCTGCCCATCGCCGAAGGCATGGTCGTACACACCGATACGCCCACCGTCCACGAAGCCCGCAAGGGCATGGTCGAATTCCTGCTCACGAACCACCCTCTCGACTGCCCGGTCTGCGACAAGGGCGGCGAATGCGAACTGCAGGACATGACCTTCCGCTACGGCCTCGGCGAGAGCCGCTTCCTCGAACAAAAGCAGCACATCGACGAAAAACAGTGGTCCGCCGTCGTCTACTTCGACCGGCCGCGCTGCATCAACTGTTACCGCTGCGTCCGGGTTTGTGACGAAGGTATGGGGCTCGCCGCCCTCGGCATCACCAATCGCGGCGTCCTCGCCGAAATCATTCCCAACGAGCACGATCATCTGAACTGCGACGAGTGCGGCATGTGCATCGACATCTGCCCGGTCGGCGCGCTCACCAGCGGCATGTACCGCTATAAGACGCGTCCCTGGGAGATGAAGCACGTCGGCACCATCTGCACCCACTGCTCCAACGGCTGCAAAACCACTCTCGGAGTTCGTCACGACGAAATTATCCGCGGCAACAATCGTGACCGTTCCGGCCTCAACGGCGAGTTCCTCTGCATCAAGGGCCGTTACGCGTTCGATTTCACCCGTCACACCGAGCGCCTCCAAACTCCTCTGGTCCGCCGCGGCGGCAAACTCGAGCCGGCCTCCTGGTCCGAAGCTCTCTCCGAGGTTGCAAAAAACTGGACGGCAATCAAGCAGCGCGGCGGCCGCTTCGGCGTCATCGGCTCCACGCGCACCACCAACGAAGAGAATTTCTTCCTGCAGAAGTTCGCCCGGCAGGTCCTCGGCGCCAATAACATCGACCACCATCGCTCCGGCGACGTACCCACCCTCCTCGACTCACTCAGCGGCCGCACAAACGCCCTGGCCACCACCGCTGACTTCTACGAACGCAAGGCCGTCCTGATCATCGGCGCAGACCTCTCGCAGGAACAGCCGTTCCTGGCCTGGCAGGTCCGCGCCAACGTCCGCCACCACAACGCCCACATCTACGTCGCCACGCCCGGCCCCGTCCGCGAAGACCGCATCGCCGCCGCCAACGTCCGCTACCAGGACGGCGGGGAACTGGCCTCGCTCGAAAATCTCCGCGATAAACTTCGCGCCGAACCCGAACTCGTCGTCGCTTTCGGCGACGCCATCCAGGGCGACGCCGTCCGCCAGTTGGTCAACTTCGGCGATTCGCTCGGCATTCCGGTGAGCTATGTCGCTCTGCTCGACTACTCAAACTCCCGCGGCGCACTCGACATGGGTCTGCTGCCGCACCTGGGACCCGGTTACCGCGCCGTCGATACCCCAGGCATGAGCCTCGCCGCCATGCTCGCCGACCCATCGCTCGACGCGCTCTGGGTCGTCGGCGCAAACCCCCTCAGCCGCCACGCGCTCGCCGCCTCCAAGCCCTTCGTCGTCGTCCAGGATCTTTTCCTCACTGACACCGCCGAACAAGCCGCCGTCGTGTTCCCGGCCGCCTCAGCCTACGAAAAGTCGGGAACCGTCACCAACGTCTGCGGCGAGGTCCAGCGTCTCGAAGCCGCCATCAAGGTAGCCGGCACAAAACCGGACCTCGAAATCTTCGGCCTCCTCGCCCGCGAAATGGGCGCCAATCTCGGCATCTGGCAGCCTTCGAAGATCTTTGAAGAGATCCGCGGATCGGTCCGCGGCTATAATATCCCTTTGCCGATTCTCACCACCGGAGGGGCGGCCCAAACCGCCGCGCTCAACGGCCGCGTTCCCGCGCCGCCGGGCGCCGAGCGTATCCAGTCCGCGCACAATACGCTGTTCACCTCCGGCTCGCTTGGCCATTATTCGCGTACGCTTCAAGAGGTTCTCGAAGCGCCCGGCGCGCTTTACCAGGGCCGCTAATGATGCTCAGGCGACACGCGCAGTTCCCCGCGTCCCGCACGGTTGCGTGCGGCATGAAAGGCAGTTCGGCCGATAGGAGCTTCTCCGAATAGCATGAACTTTTACCTCCTGACGTTGATCAAGGTCGCGGTCGTGGCCGGCGTCTTCCTCACCGCGCTCGCCTATCTTCAGTGGATCGAACGCAAGGTCCTGGCCCATATTCAGCTCCGCCCCGGCCCGTATCGCGTCGGCCCTCACGGCCTCCTGCAACCACTCGCGGACGTCATCAAACTCATCACAAAAGAGGGTTTCATCCCCTCCCACGTCAACCGCTTCTTCTACGTCCTCGCCCCCATACTCGCCGTCTCGCTCGCCCTCATTTCGATCTCCGTGCTTCCCTTCGGCCCGAAGATCGAAGTCTTCGGCATCTCCACCTGGATGCAGCTCACCGACCTCAAGATCGGTGTCCTCTTCGTCCTCGCCGTTTCCGCCGTCGGCGTCTACGGCGTCGCCCTCGCCGGTTGGGCTTCGAACAACAAGTACTCCCTCATCGGCGGCCTCCGCAGCTCCGCGCAGATGATCAGCTACGAGTTGCCCTACGCCGTCGCCATCGCCGCGCCGCTGCTCCTGCTCAACACGCTCAGCTTCCGTGAAATCGTGAACGCGCAAAGCGGCTACTACTTCGGCTTCCTCCCCCGCTGGACCATCTTCCAGGGGCCGTTCCCGCAGATCGTCAGTTTCCTCATCTTCCTCATCGCAGGCTTCGCCGAAACCAACCGCATCCCGTTCGACCTCCCCGAAGCCGAAAACGAACTCGTCGCCGGCTACCACACCGAATACGCCAGCATGATGTTCGCCTCCTTCTTCATGGCCGAATACGCCAACATGCTCACCGTTTCCCTCGTCGCCACGCTCATGTTCCTCGGCGGCTGGAATCCGCCGCTGCCGCTCCCCGTCTCCGGCTTCATCCCCAGCATCATCCTCGTCCTCGTCGCCGGCATCTGCTTCTATCACGGCTCACAGCCCTACCGGAAGTGGGACCGCTTCACCTTCCCCGCCGCCGGCGTCATCTCGCTCGGCCTCGCCGGCCTCTTCCTCGTCCCCCTCCTCCAGCCCATCCTCCTGCCGCTGTTCTGGTTCATCGCCAAGGCCGGCATCCTCCTCTTCGTCTTCATCTGGATCCGCGGCACGCTCCCGCGCTTCCGCTATGACCAGCTCATGCATTTCGCCTGGACGTTCCTTTTCCCGGTGGCCATGCTCAACCTGCTCGTCACCGGACTGATGGTCGCCCTCTTTAGCAAATGATGACGGGCAATTAACCATGGACCCATTTCTCTTCCTCCTCCTCGCCACGATCGCCGTAATCTGCGCCCTCAACCTCGTCGTGCAGACCCATCCCATCTCGAGCGCCCTCTCCCTCGTCGGCGTCATGGGCTCGCTCGCCATCCTCTATCTCCTCCTCGGCGCCGAGTTCATCGCCGCCGCGCAGATGATCGTCTACGCCGGAGCCATCATGGTGCTGTTCATCTTCGTCATCATGCTGCTCAACGCGCAGGGCGAGCGGCTCACCAAACGCAGCATCTACGTCAAGGTCCTCGGCGTCCCGCTCATGGCCCTCTTCCTCGGCCTCGTCAGCTTCGTCATTCAGGCCGCCCTGCCCCGCTCCGAAATGGTGCGCTTCGGCGGCTTCATCCACGGCGGCCCCGCCGACATCGGCCGCAGCCTCTTCACCCAATACCTGCTCCCCTTCGAAGTCGTTTCGGTTCTCATCCTGATCGCCATCATCGGCGCGATCGTTCTCGCCCGGAAGGAGATCGACTAATGCTTTCCTCGAGCGGCGTCCCGCTCAACTGGTACCTGCTGCTGAGCGCCATCCTGTTCTGCATCGGCATCGCGGGCTTCCTCTACCGCCGCAATGTCATTACCGTGTTTATGTCCATCGAGCTCATGCTCAACGCGGTGAACTTGAGCTTCGTCGCCTTCTCCTACAAGTTCCAACAGGTGGATGGCCACATCTTCACCTTCTTCGTGATGGTCGTCGCCGCGGCCGAAGCCGCCGTCGGCCTCGCCATCATCCTCACCGTGTTCAAGAACCGCAGGACGCTCCAGGTGGACGACGTCAATTCGCTGAAGAACTGATCCACAAATCATGAACCTTTGGCTCATCCCCATCTTCCCGCTGGCCGGATTCATCATCAACGGCCTGCTTGGCCGCCGCTTTTCCAAGGCCATCGTTAATGTTGTCGCCGTCGGCTCGGTCGCCCTCTCGTTCCTCTGGGTGCTGAAATCGCTCGCGGCCTTCGGCCACTCCGAAACCGCCGTCGTCGAACACTACTACACCTGGATCCAGAGCGGCGCCCTCAATATCGGCGTCGACTTCGCTCTCGACCGCCTCACCGCCGTCATGCTGCTCGTCGTCACCGGCGTCGGCCTGCTCATCCACACCTACGCCATCGGCTACATGGAGCACGAAGGAGGCTACTACCGCTTCTTCTCCTACATGAACCTGTTCATGTTCTTCATGCTCATCCTG
>DAIDIH010000265.1 GCA_027459465.1 Bryobacterales bacterium
TGGTACTTCTTTACGACCACACGCCAGCCGTTTCTGGAGACGTTTCTGTTCGTCTCGAACCGCCTGGACGGGGCGTGGCGGCTTCATCCGGCAAGTCCGGTATCGTCTTCGGTGCGGAGTTGCCGCTCGGCGGGGCATCTCATCCGGCAGGGTGGAAGGCTGTTGCGGCCGACGCAGGATTGCAGTGTGCGCTACGGCTATGCAATGACAATCAACGAGGTGACGCGATTGACGGCGAGCGAGTTCGAAGAGCGCGCGGTGGACCGGATTTTGCCGGATTGGAGCCGCGGCCTGCTGGGTACGCACACGCTGAACTCGAGCGGGGAGATAGAAGTGATTGACGGGGTGCGGTACCACTGATGAGCTCGACGTTCCGGCCGACGACGCCTGGCGATGCAAGCGCGATCGTGAATTTGATGCGGACGGTGTTCGGCATGGCGGCGGACCATCCGGGCCTTCAGAGAGAACAGATGGAGTGGAAGTACTGGCGTCCTCACGAGGGCTGGGAGGGAAGCCGGAGCTACGTGCTCGAGCGGGACGGCGAAATTGCCGCGCACGGGGCTGTCATGCCGCTCAGCCTCGTGTGGGGCGGGCGGAGGCTGCGGGTGGTGCACCTGATCGACTGGGCAGCGAGGCGGGACCGGCCGGGGGCGGGCGCGACACTGCTGCAACGGATCGCGCGGTTGGCCGATGGGGTGTTTACCGCGGGAGGAAGCGAGGAGGCGCTTCGCGTGACTCCGGCGTTTGGGTTCAAGCCGAGTCCGCCGGCGCGGCGGTTTGCGCTTTCGCTGCGTCCGATGGCGAGGCTGAGACATGACGGACTGCGCTCGTGGAAGCCGGCGGCGCGGCTGGCACGGGACGTCTGGCGGCGGCTTCGTGCGGGGGTGGCAGCGCCGGGAGGCTGGAACGCGGTGGAACTGCGGGAGGACCAGATTCCGGATCCACTTCCCGGGATTCAACAGAAGGTTCCGTACGCCTACTTCGAGCGCACCACAGCCGATGTGCGGCACCTGCTGCGCTGCCCGGCAGCCTCCGGCGCCTGCTACCGCGTGGAGCACGGCGGCGATGCGTGCGGCTATTTTGTTCTGATTCGCACGCCGGCGCAGTGCCGCATTGCCGAGGCATGGGTGAACCCAGGGACGGAAAAGGATTGGCTGGCGCTCTATCGTCTGGCCGCGGCAACGGCGCTGGGTGAGGGCGGCGCTGTCGAGTTGATCGCGGCGGCCGGGCCGGGAATTGAGGCCGAGGCTCTTCTGCGGGCCGGATTCCACGACCGCGGCGAGATTGCGCTGCGTTTTCTGATGGCGGAGGGGAGCGCAGTGGGCGCGGTGCGGCATCAGCTTTCCGACGGCGACGGAACGTATCTTCACGACGGGCGCGCGAGTTTCTGGAGTTAAGCGAACGCGAGAGCTATCCGGCCTCTTCCACGACGTCGTGAGGTAGATCGTCGCCGGCGAGCGCGGAGTCGAAGGCGGTGCGGGTGATGCGGCACGAGGCTCCGTCGCCCGGAAGCGCGCCGATGGCGGCCAGAAACTCCTGGAGCGGGCCATTGCGCGGCGTGGGCCGGAAGTCGAAGACAATTTCATCCGCATTTGTCTTTCGGAACAGATTGTCGAGCGTGTGATGCTCAATGCGGCGGGAGAAGGCGCGGCAGCTCATCACCCAGTGCGAGACGCGCAGGCGTCGTTCGCCGTGAGGCGAGGCGACGAGCACGGCGATTTTGCCGAGCGGGCCGAAGCGGTCCTCATAAGACGCCACGCTGAGGATGGCGCCATCGGCTTCGAGCATGCGTTTCCATTCCCCTTCGCCGATGCGCTCGCCATTCAGATTGAACTGGTTGGTTTTGTTGATGAGTTCGAGCGGGCGGGCGTCGGAGGGGTCGCGGCGATAGGCGAGAGCGACCTTACCTCGGAGGGCGCGCAGAAATTCGGCGGGGTCGGCGGATTCGGCCTCCTGGCGCAGTTCGCCGGCGGCGCGAAGGCTCGTCGCCCGCAGGCGGTCCTCCTCGCTGAGGGAAGGCTTGCCGAACCGGTCACGCAAATGCTGAAGCAGTTCCCAAACCCTGGCCGGTTCGTTTCCGGGGAAACGCAGACACGTCATGCCGGGAAAGGCGCGCTCGACTTCGGCCAGTTCCATCGGGTTGTCGTCGATGAAGACGACCGCGTCGGGGGCGATGTTCCAGGCTTCGAGGATGCGAGCGATGCCCTGGGACTTGGATCCCCAGCTTACCTCGATCGGGAACAGCGCTTTGGGGTCGAAGTAGAGATCCGGCCGCGCGAGGGCTCCGCGGACGGGCTCGAGTTCGTTTTTCGAGCAGGCACCGACCAGGACGCCGCAGTCGGCGAGGTGCCCGAGCATCTGCTGGTAGAGGCCGTGCGCCTGGGTGTGCGTTTCCTGGCGCCAGGAGACGGCGTCCGGACCGATTTCGCCGACGATGCCGGACCAGAGAGTATCGTCGAGGTCGGTGATGAGGCCTTTTTTCGGCGGTGCGGGATGGAGCGCGGCGGCGAGAGCTTCCGCGAGGGCGGAAGCGAACGGCAACGTGTAGGGGAAGCCGGCGGCGAGTTCCATTTTGGGGTCGAGGCGGGGAACGCCGGTGGCGAGCGATTCCAGGCGCGCGGCGTGGAGCAGGCAGACGCCCGGCAGGCGGCCCAGACGCGCGAGGAAAGAAGCGAGTTGTTCGGCGAGGTCGAGTTCGAAGGCGCTGGCCTGGTGCCCCGCGGTATGGCCGAGGGGCGGCAGAGGAAGGGTCGGCGGGCAGAAGGCGACCGGCATCCGGACAGCGAGTTGGGCGGAAGCGTCGAGGATGCGCGCGAACTGGTCTTTCGAGACGGCCAGGACGTCGGCTTTCGCAGACGCCGTCCAGCCGCCGGCGCTCCGCAGGCCGAGACGGGGATCGATGTCGGCCCACTCCAGGACGGCTGCGGATCCAATGGCCGGGGATTGAGCCGCACGGTACAGATTGCCGGCGAAATCGCCGTAGAGCCCCGTTTCCAGGGCGACACCGGCGTCCGGAATGCGGACGAGCAGGTGCGCCTGCAGAAAAGTTCCGAGATGGAGGGGTTGGCAGCCGCAGACGAGGTAGTGCGTGTGGACAGGATCGGCGCCTTGTCGACGCTGGACGGCGGCCAGGGCTTCGCTCAATTTCATGGATCTGTGGGCACGGCAGGCGTTTCCCGCCAAATCCAGTCTGCCACAGTCCTCCTTGCTCTCCGCCGTTTTGATCCGATGAGGTCTACTATCAAGGGGGGGTGACCTTGAAACTGCGTCTTAGCGCCAACACGATTCGCGTGCGGCTGAACCGGAGCGAGGTGGATCGTTTCGCCGCGGAAGGACGGATCGGCGAGGAACTCAAATTCGCCGGGGGCAGCCGGTTGAGCTACGCGCTGGTTGCCTCGCCCGATGCCGGTGCGGTGTTCGCGAACTTCGATGGCGGGAGCCTGGTGATTGAGATTCCGGAGACGCCGGGGATGGGGTGGGCGTGCTCGGATGAGGTGGCGATCGAGGCAGAGCCGATAGAAGGTCCTAAGATTATGATTGAAAAGGACTTTCAGTGCCTGCATGGCAAAGATACTCCGGATCCCGAGGCGTTTCCAAACCCGGGCCGGTGAGGGGCGTCCAGCCGGGCTGAGTTTACCGAAAGTATTTTTTGTCTTGACAGAACAAGCCAAACGGAGTTAAAACTGGGCTGGATGTTTGCTCCGGTGGAAGTGGTGCGGGATCCGAAGCGCGCGGCGGCTCTTCTGCAGGCGGATAAGCGGCGGTTGCTCGAGATGTTGCGCGAGCCGGATTCGTCGGCGGGCCTGGCGCGCCGTCTGGGTTTGCCCCGGCAGCAGGTGAACTATCATCTGCGCGAGTTGGAAGCGGCGGGTCTGGTGGAGTTTATCGAGGAGCGCCGCAAGGGCAACTGCGTGGAACGGTTGGTTCGGGCGACGGCGGCCAGTTACCTGATCAGTCCGGAGGCGATGGGGCGGCTGGGGTGCGGGTGTGGGCATCCGGGTTGTTTGTGTCCGGCGCCGGACGAGCCGATTTCGCCTGGGGACAAGTTGGTGCGGGCGGCGGCGCGAGCGATTCGCGCGGCGGGGGAGGGTTCGTGTGCCTCGGCGCCGTTCGAGGCCGAAGTGTGTTTTGCCGACGCGGCAAGCCGTGAGCGGTTTGAACGCGAGGTGTCGGAGGCGATTGCGGCGCTCGTGCGAAAGTACGGCGCGGCGGAGGGCGAGGCGGAACGCTACCGTCTGGTGGCGGCCTGCTGGCCCGTGACGGAGCCGGAACGGTGTGCATGTTGTGGGGGCGCCGGCGAGAGCACCGCGGAAGCGGGGAAGGAGAGCGTGTGACCGAGACGCATATTGATCCGGTATGCGGAATGAAGGTGGAAGAGGCGCGAGCGGCGGGAAAGGTCATCCATAAAGACAAGACGTACTGGTTCTGCGGCAAGGGGTGCGTGGCGAAGTTCGAGGCGGAGCCGGATAAATATCTGAGCGCGAAGCCGGCGATGGTGCAGATCGGCGGCATGATGCCGGCGACTCATGTCGATCCGGTGTGCGGGATGAAGGTTGAGGAGGCGCGGGCGGCGGGGAAGGTTACGTACAAAGAGCAGACGTACTGGTTCTGTTGCAAAGGCTGCGTGGCGAAGTTCGAGGCGGAGCCGGAGAAGTATCTGGCCGCGAAGCCGGCGATGGTGCAGATCGGCGGCATGATGCCGGCGGCGCCGAAGCCGGCGGCCAAAGAATCCGCGGACCAGAGCAAGGTCATTTACACCTGTCCGATGGATCCGGAGGTGCGGCAACTGGGGCCCGGGGCGTGCCCGAAGTGCGGGATGGCGCTCGAGCCGCTGGTGGCGACCGCCGAAGAGGGACCGAACCCGGAACTGGTGGACATGACGCGGCGGTTCGTATGGAGCGCCGTGCTCACCGCGCCGATTTTCGCGCTCATGATTTCGGCGATGTTGCCCGGGATGCCGCTCGAGGCGCTGCTGGGGAAGTGGGAAGTGCCGCTGGAGTTCGCGCTGGCGTCCGTGGTGGTGTTCTGGGGCGGCGCGCCGTTCTTCGAGCGGGCATGGCGGAGCGTGGTGAACCGTTCGCTGAACATGTTCACGCTGATTTCGATCGGCACCGGGGCGGCGTATTTCTACAGCGTGGCGGTGTGGCTGATCCGGGGAAGCCGGGAGGTGTACTTTGAGCCGGCGGCGGGTATCACGGTGCTGGTGCTGCTGGGGCAGGTGCTGGAATTGCGGGCGCGCGGGCGGGTGAGCGGAGCGATCCGGGAACTGCTTCGGCTGGCGCCGGAGACGGCGCGGCTGGTGAAAGACGGCGTGGAGAAGGACGTGCCGCTGGCGATGGTTGCGGTGGGCGACGTCTTACGCGTGCTGCCCGGGCAGAGGGTTCCGGTGGACGGCGGGGTGCTCGAAGGCTCGAGCAGTGTGGATGAATCCATGCTGACGGGTGAACCCGTACCGGTGGACAAAGGGCCGGGGATGACGGTGTCGGGCGGGACGCTGAACGGCGCGGGGAGTTTTCTGATGCGGGCTGAGCGAGTGGGCAGCGAGACGGTGCTGGCGCGGATTGTGCAGCTTGTGAGCGAGGCGCAGCGCTCGCGCCCGCCGGTGCAGCGGCTGGCGGACCGGGTGTCGGGTTGGTTCGTGCCGGCGGTGCTGGCGGTGAGCATGGTGACGTTTCTCGCCTGGTACTTTTTGGGTCCGGCGCCGCGGATGACGCATGCGCTGGTGAACGCGGTGGCGGTAGTGATCATCGCGTGCCCGTGCGCGCTGGGGCTGGCGACACCGATGTCGGTGATGGTGGCGACGGGGCGCGGGGCGACGGCGGGGCTGCTGATTCGCGATGCGGCGGCGCTGGAGACGCTCGATCAGATCGACACGGTGGTAATCGACAAGACGGGGACGCTGACCGAAGGCAAGCCGGCGCTGACTTCGATTGAGCCGCTGGGCGCATGGAAACCGGAAGAGTTACTTGGCCTGGCGGCGTCGGTGGAGCGGTCAAGCGAACATTCGTTGGCGGCGGCGATTCTCGCTGCGGCGGACGAACGAGGCCTTGCGGCGGCGGCGGCCGAGGAATTCCGCGTGCTGCCAGGCAAGGGCGTGATGGGGCGAGTACAAGGGCGGCGCGTGCTTCTCGGTACGGAGGCGCTGCTTGCAGCCGAGGGGGTGGACGCAGCGCCGCTTGCGGCGATGGCGGAGCGGCTGCGAGCGACCGGCCAGACCGCGGCGTTGGTCGCGGTGGACGGCACGGCGGCGGGCGTGTTGGGCTTGGCCGATCAAGTAAAGCCTTCGGCGGCAGCGGCGGTGGCGAAGCTAAAGGCCGACGGCCTTCGGGTGGTCATGTTGACGGGAGATTCGAAGTCCACGGCGGCTCGCGTAGCTTCAAACACCGGGATCGACGAAGTCATAGCGGAAGTTCTCCCTTCGGACAAGGCGGCGGCTGTGGCGCGACTGCAGAAAGAAGGGCGGAAAGTGGCCATGGCCGGAGACGGGATCAACGACGCTCCGGCGCTGGCGCAGGCCGACGTGGGGATTGCGATGGGCGCGGGCACTGGCGCGGCGATCGAGAGCGCGGCTGTCATTCTATTGCGCGATGACCTCGAGGGGCTGGTGAGAGCACGGAAGCTCGGGCGGGCGACGATGGGCAATATCCGGCAGAACCTGTTCTTCGCGTTCGTCTATAACTCGTTGGGCGTACCGGTGGCGGGAGGCGTGCTCTACCCGTTCTTCGGTTTGCTGCTGAGCCCGATGATTGCGAGCGCGGCGATGACGTTCAGTTCATTGAGCGTGATTTCGAACGCGCTGCGCCTACGGGGTCTGAAGCTGTAGTCAAGTCAGTCGCGAGGCGAGGAATTCGACCACGGGCAGGCAGAAGAGGACGCTATCGACGCGGTCGAGCCAGCCTCCGTGGCCGGGCAGAAGGTTGCCGCTGTCCTTGACCCCGGCGCCGCGTTTGATTGCTGACTCGCAGAGATCACCGAGCTGTCCGGCGATGTTGCCCGCGGCGGCGATGGCGGCGGCGATGGGCAAAGGGACCTGCGGCAGCAGGCGCGGGAAATACACGAGTGCGAACAGGACGGAGGCGGCCAGAGATGCGGCCGAGCCTTCCCAGGATTTTTTCGGACTGACGGCCGGCGCCAAGCGATGGCGGCCGAACGCTCGGCCGACGTAGTAGGCCGCGGTGTCGCCGACCCAGTTGAGCGCAATGGCGAACAACAGCCAGTAGCCGCTGCGGGCGCGCAGCAGCGACGCCATGCGCCAGCAACCGTAGATGTAAACGACGCCCAGCACGAGCGCCGAGGCGTAGGGCAGCGCTTCGTTGAGGTCCTTCTGCCGGAGCGCGAGCGAAAGGGCGATGATGGCGACGACGCTGAAAACGACGGAGTGAGCGCTGGGGGCGAGAAGCACGGCGAGTCCCGCGGCGAACCCGGCGACACCGGGCGCGGGAATCTCATGCAGAGCAACGAGCCCCGAGTACTCATAAAAGCAGAGCGAGGCGACGGTGGCGAGCACGACCAGGAAAAGCCACTCCGGCGCCCATAGCATCACGTAGGTGACGAGGGGTATCAAAACGAGGGCGGTGACGAGGCGCTTCATTCGGGAGGGGCTTGGGTTCTAGCCGGCCAGAGCGGCTTCCACGCGCGGCGCGAGGGCGCGGGTCATCGCGTGGCGCCGAGGGCTTCGACGAGCGCTCCGGCAAGCAGGCTGGCGCGGTCAAACACCGGGGCCGAGGAGCCGAGGCCACCGAAGCGGCGGTCGCGCCGCTGGTATTCGAGGATGGCCTGGAGAAGTTCGGTGCGGCGGAAGTCGGGCCACAAGGTGCCGGTGACGTAGAGTTCGGCGTAGGCGATCTGCCAGAGGAGGAAGTTGCTGACGCGCATTTCGCCGGAGGTGCGGATGAGAAGGTCGGGGTCGGGCAGGCCTGCGGTGTAAAGGCGGGAGGCGAGGGTCTGCTCGTCCAGTTGGAGCGAATCGAGGGTGCCGGCCCGTCGCGCTTCGGCGAGGAGCGAGTTGACCGCGTCGACCAGTTCGGCGCGGCCGCTGTAGTTGATGGCGAGGTTGAGGCGCATGCCGCGGTTTTGGGCGGTGGCGGCGATGGCGGCGTCGAGTTCGCGGCGCGCGGGAGCGGGCAGGGCGTCCAGGCGGCCCATCGCTCGCAGTTGGATGTCGTTCTCCATCAAGTCCGGGATCTCGCGGCGGAGATAGATGCGGAGTAGCCGCCAGAGCATGTCGACCTCGGTGCGCGGGCGCTTCCAGTTTTCGACGGAGAAGGCGTAGAGGGTGAGGGCCTGGATTCCCAGGCGGGCGCAGGTTTCCACCGCCATGCGGACCGGTTCGACGCCGGCGCGATGGCCCGCCGCGCGAGGCAATCCCCGGCGCGCGGCCCAGCGTCCATTCCCGTCCATGATGACGGCCACGTGCGCCGGCAAGCGCGCCGGATCGATGGACTCGGCGAGCGCCCAGTCTTTCCCTCCCGGCTTCAGCACCTCAAACAGGCTTGTCATCGGGGTAATTTTTCATCGTACACCAGGGCAGCGGAGAGGTGACGTGTCAGTCTTGTCTCATGCAAGATGAGCCTGAAGCCAGGGGTTGTTTCTCACACAAGATGAGCCGGAAGGGGAGGGTCGGGATGCTGGGAGTTGATCCTCAGCATGGACGATTCGAAGGACCTTGGCCTGGGGGAGATCCGGGCGTTTCTGGCGGGCAGCCAATCGGTTCAGTTTCAGGGACTGCGGCGGGAGGAGATGTACGCCTGGGTGGAGCGCACGCTGGTGCGGCAGCAATACGGCCGGCTCGGCCGAGCCGATAAGGGGCTGGTGCGGCGGTTTGTGGCGAAGGTGACAGGGCTGAGCCGGGCGCAGGTGACACGC
>DAIDIH010000266.1 GCA_027459465.1 Bryobacterales bacterium
TTTGCCGGCGATCTTATCGCTCGCGAGGGGAAGGAGATCCGTGGTGTCTTCCTTACTGAGTGCGGGCGTGAGGAGGGAGTCCCGCGTCATGCCGCACAGGCCGTGAGCCTGAAGATGAAACATGAGGATGCGAGCGGGTAAGTGAACCTGGCCGGCCGACAGGAGCGACTCGACAAAGCCGGGCGTGATGAAATCGTGGGAAGTGTAGTTTCGCAGAGCGCCGCGCACGAACACGTGGGTGAGGTCGAGCCAGGAATCCCACTTGACGATTTCCGCCTCGGTCATTTCGCGATCGAAGAATTCGCCGAACTGTTTCCAGATGTCGACGATGGGCAGCGGCGGAGAAGCGGCGGCGAGTGAGGTATCGCGGCAGACGCGCCGCAGGCGGAGCACGGCGTGGCGGAGGCGGCCGGCGTCGCGCGATGTGGAAAGAAGATCGGCGAGCCCGGGCCGGGGATTTTCCAGCGCCTCCCGGGCCTGCTTGCGCGAGACGGTTCCGCCTATGGGAGCGTAGTTGAGGAGGCTCTGCAGGGGAGTTTCGTAACACAGCCTGTCTTCATCCCGCGTGATTTCTTCGCTGCCGCCTTCGCGGAGCGCGGGGAAGAGGTAGATGAGTAAGTCGCGAAGGGGTTTTTCCCGTTCGTAGTCGCCGAGGATGCCGGTGATATGTTCCGAGGCGGGCTGGATTTGTTCAAACCGCCTTCGTAGTTCGCGGCTGCCATCGACCGTGATGCGGGCGGTGCGGTGCTGGATGCGTTCCGAGAGGACAGGGACGCGCGCCTCGAGGGCGCAGAAGCGGAGCAGGTCGAAGGGATTGACGTCATCGTGCAGGAGGGGAAAGCGAAGGGCGAGTGCGGCGGTGAGGCGGCGTGCGTCGCGCGGCGTGGAGATGATGTCGGGAACGAGGTGAGAAATCGCTTCCATCCACTCTTCGGGGCGGGTGGCGGTTGGGGACACGTTGGAGTCCGATGGGGCCGAGACGAGCGGGAGGATCTGCCGGCCGATTTCGCCGACGAGATTTTTCGGGTCGACGCGCGGCAGGCGGGCCTGGACTTGAACGATCTTTTCCAGATACTGGTAACCGAGTCTCGAGTCGTCGCGGCCGAGGGCTTTGGCGACGCGGTCCGGATCGTAGGCGAGCAAGTAGGAGAACATCGGGAAATCGGCGACGGATTTGACCGTCTGGGCGATCTCGCGGATTTCTTCGTCCGAGAGGCGGTCGATCTCATCGATCAACACGATGACGGAGGCGCCGGACTCTTGCAGGCTGTTGACGAACTCATTTTTCTGGGCCTCGAGGGGCTTTTCGGCGAAAGCGGTTGCCGCGGCCTCGGCAGCGGCGGTTCCGATGTGGGGGATTGCCTTGAGCACGCTGCTGTACTTGTGGACCATGGCTTTGGCGCGGTCCTTATTCGACATGACGCCGCGGAGCGCCGGATCGGCGAGCCGATTGACTTCTTCCCGGATGCATTGGAAGAACTGGCGGAGGAGGTTGTCACGACCGGAATAGAGCCAGGGGTTGAAGCGGACCACGATGACTCGCCGTTCGAGGTTGAGCGAGTCCTTACCGGCGGGGCTCACGGGCGTGAAGCACATCTCCCTGAGCTTTGCCTCGACGTAAAGCATGACCTGACTCTTGCCGCTGCCCCACGGGCCGGTGAGTCCGACGACGAACCCGCGGGCGTTGTGCTCGCTGCGGTCGAAGAGCAAGTCGATCAGGCTTTCGACGAAGTTATCCCGCTCGAACCGGTCCAGGACGGCGCTATCGGCCGTGTCGCGTTCCATGGAAAAGGCATGGAGGGGGTTAGTCATGGGGGGCAGCGACCCTCCCAGTATACGCAGCCGGGGTGGGCGGGCGGTAGAATTGCTTGCTGATGCCGAGGATATTTGGAAAAGGGGGAAGTGTCTGTGGACCGAATCAGGCTGGGAGTGTGCACAGCGGCGGCGTGTGTCGCGGCGGGTGTCGGATGGATGTGGTTGGGTGGCCGGGCGGAGGCGGCGGGCGGGGAGATTTCGGTGGGGAGGCTGGCGCGCGTGGGGACGGTGGATGCGCGATATCAGTCCTATAACATCGAGATGGTCGAGGTGACGGGCGGGCGGTTCTGGCGGCCGTATGCGGATGTGGCGCGGGCGGAGAAGGCGCAGGAGGGGCGGAGCGGGAATCAGCCGGCGGGGTTGAATCCGGCGCTGTTCGAGTACCGGGCGCCGATCGACCTGGGCCGGGCGCGTCTGCGGAAGCTGGCGGCGGCGCTGGGACCGGCGTATGTGCGAGTAAGTGGGACTTGGGCGAACACGACTTACTTCGACGACGCGGGAAAGGCCGCGCCGGAGAAGGCGCCGGAAGGGTTCAATGGCGTATTGACGCGGCAGCAGTGGAAAGGCGTGGTGGATTTCGCGCGAGCGGTGGATGCGAGGATTGTTACTTCGTTCGCGGTAAGCGCGGGGACGCGGGGACCGGATGGTGTGTGGACGCCGAAGGAGGCGAGTAAGTTGGTCAGTTACACGCGGTCGGCGGGAGGGAGCATTGCGGCGGCCGAGTATATGAATGAACCGACGTTTGCGACGATGGGCGGAGCGCCGAAGGGGTATGACGCGGCGGCGTATGCGCGGGACGTGGCTGTGTTCCGGAAGTTCGCCAGGCAGGCGGCGCCAGGAATGGTTGTGCTGGGGCCGGGATCGGTGGGCGAGGGCGTGTCGCTGGGGCCGGTGCAGGCGGGGATTTTGCGGTCGGAGGATTTGCTGCAGGCGACCGGTGATGCGTTCGACGCCTTTTCGTATCACTTCTACGGGGCGGTGTCGAGCCGGTGCGGGTCGATGCGTGGGGCGACGGGTCATGCGGCGACGACGACTCCGGAAGCGGCGCTGTCGGACGACTGGCTGGAGAGGACGGACCGCGTGGAGGCATTCTATGCCGGGCTGCGGGACCGGTTCGAGCCGGGGAAACCGATGTGGCTGACCGAGACGGGACAGGCGGCTTGCGGAGGCGACCGGTGGGCGTCGACGTTTGTGGACAGCTTCCGGTATTTGAATCAGCTTGGGAGCCTGGCGAAGAAGGGCGTGCAGGTGGTGGCGCACAACACGCTGGCGGCGAGCGATTACGCGCTGCTCGATGAGAAGACGCTGGAGCCGCGGCCGAACTACTGGGCGGCGCTGCTGTGGCGGCGGCTGATGGGGACGACGGTGCTCGATGCGGGGACGGCGCCGGAGGCGGGGCTACGGGTGTACGCGCATTGCCTGGCGGGGAAGCCGGGCGGCGTGGCGCTGATGGTGCTGAACACGGACCGCAGCGCGGCGAAGAGGCTGAGCATTGACGCGGCGGCGGAGAGGTACACGCTGACGGCGGGGGAACTCGAGTCGGGGCGGGTGAATTTGAACGGGCGGGAGTTACGGCTTGGGGCGAACGACGCGCTGCCGGTGTTGCGCGGGGTGCAGGTGAAGGCGGGAGAGGTGGAGTTCGCACCGGCGAGCATCACGTTTCTGGCCGCGGAAAATGCGAACAATGAGAGCTGCCGGTGATGGGATTCGAACTTGGGGAGTATTTGGAGAGGATCGGCTATGCGGGGCCTCGGGCGGCGACGGCGGAGGTGCTCGCGGAGGTCCAGCTTCGCCATGTTCAGGCGGTCGCGTTTGAGAATTTCAATTCGTGGTTGCAGCGGCCGGTGGCTCTCGACACGGAAGCGCTGGTGGAGAAGATGGTTCGCGGGGGGCGCGGAGGGTACTGCTATGAGCAGAACCTGCTGTTTGGGGAAGCGCTGCGGGCGCTGGGGTTCGACGTGGTGGGTCTGGCGGCGCGGGTGGTTTGGAATGCTCCGGCGGGGGTGAGGCGGGCAAGAACGCACATGGCGCTGCGCGTGGAGGCCGAGGGTGAGGCGTATCTTTGCGATGTGGGGTTCGGCGGGCCGACGCCGACCGGGCCGCTGCGACTCGAGGCCGGCATTGCGCAGACGACACCGCATGAGCGGTTCCGGTTGACGCCGGCCGGAAATGAGCTCGTGCTGGAGATCGAGATTCCCGGCGGGTGGATGCCGCTGTATCAGTTCGGCGAGACGCCGCAGTTGTTGGCGGATTACGAAGTGGCGAACTGGTATGTTTCGACGCACCCGAAGTCGATGTTCGTGACGACATTGTTGGCGGCGAGGCCGGCGGCGGGCGTGCGGTATGCGCTGCGGAACAATGAGTTCGCGGCGCATCGGTTAAGCGGCGAGACGGAGCGGCGCGTGCTGCGGGACGCGAATGAGGTGCGCGCGCTGCTCGAAGAGGTGTTTCTTCTGAAGACGCCGGGGGAAGCCGAGTTCGAAGAGAGGCTACGACGTAGCTTATGAAGCGATTTGCCGGCCTGGCATGGTTTGTTGGCGGAGTGATGGCGATATTTCTTGGCGCGGCTTCGCCGCCATCCCATAGCCGCTATCTCTTCGTATGGGCGATGGAAGCGCAACGCCCCAACGGCAACTGGAGTGCGCTTCGCGAAGGCAAAGTGAGCGAATTCCGTAGGAGTCTGGGGCTGGGGAAGGACTTCATTTCTGTGTTCGATGTCGGGGGCGGCGCATCGGAGTTCGGCAAACTGGTCGCGATGGTCCCGGTTGGGGACGCGTTGCTGGCGCACCATACGAACTACACGATGCCATCGAACGGCATCCTGTACGCGAACGATTGGTCCGGAAACCAGACTTACGTCTTCGACCTGCGCAAACCTTCGCAGCCGCGCCTTTTACGGCAGTTCGGCAGCATTGGGGCTTATGGGTGGCCGCATTCGTTCGCTTACCTGTCGAACGGCGATACGCTTGCGACGTTTCAGTATTCGGGCGGCGTCAATCAGGCTCCGGGCGGTCTGGTGAAGTTCGATTCCGAAGGGCGAGTGGTGGCCAGCGGTTCGGCGGCCGATGACAAGGTGGATCCCAATATCCGGCCGTACAGCTTCGCGGTGGTCGAGAAACTCGATCGTGTGGTAACCGGCAGCGCCGATATGGCGGCGGCGCAAGTCAGCCATGTGGCGCAGGTCTGGCGGCTGTCCGATGTGAAGCTGGTGAAGACGATGAGCTTGCCGAAGGGTCCGAGCGCGGAGGATTCGTCGGAGCCGCGGGTGCTTGCCGACGGCAAGACGGTGGTTGTGCCTACGTTCAACTGCGGGCTGTTCCTGGTGCGGAATCTCGAGGGAGACAATCCGTCGCTCGAACCGATTTACGACTTCGGCTATCGGACGTGCGAGGTTCCGGTGGTGGTTGGCGATTATCTGGTGGAGACGATGCAGAGCGGCCATGCGATCGTGAGTCTTGACATGCATGACCCGGAGCATCCGCACGAGGTCAGCCGCATTCTGCTGGGGCCGCACGATCTTCCGCACTGGCTTGCCGTCGAGCCCGGCGGGGACCGATTGGTTATCACCGGCTACGGCACGCTCATGACGCGCGCCCTTTTCGCCAGGATCGACCGGCGGACGGGAAAGCTGACGCTCGATCCGCGATCGATCGATTTCACTCGGGATTGGCCGGACGGCTGGGAAGGGAGCGCCATTCCGCACGGGGCCGTGTTCAGCAGTATCCGGTGACGGAGTTGGGCGTTCAACGGGGCGGGCGATACGTGGACGCCGACGGTGATCAGCCTGGGAACAAACTGGGCGCTGCAGATGCCGCTGGCGTGGGCGCTGGCGTTTCCGCTGGGGTTCGGGCCGAGCGGGGTGTTCTGGGCGGTGGCGATTGCGGCGTCGGTGTTCGCGGTGGTGGCGGTGACGATGTTCCGGCGGGGTGGGTGGAAGCGGCAGGTGGTGTGAGGCGGGGTGCGTTGCGCGAGAGACCGGCCGAACCGCGTGCGGAGACAAAGGATCGATTCATTGTTGTACCTGGCGTAATCGACATAATGAGGAACACTTAGCAGGTCAATTTCGCGGCCGTAGATTCCGGACGTGTAGAGATTGGTCCATTGTGCGCCACGCAGTTCTGCAACGAGGTGGATCACAGCGGCGTTCTAGATCGACCTAGTCATCTCTACGGCAGCCTGAAAAATCTCGCTGGAGGAGATGATTTCGCTCTCTACCGATGCGAACTGGAAGGACGTGCCCGACGGAAAACAGGCGTCCCGCGGACTTTCTGGATTCAGGAGCCTGATGATTGCTTTATTGTAGCCAGGCGCTTCACGAGAATCGAAAACCAAACCGGGAACTATTGGTTTATCGCCGTCTGGCGGCAGGCCGACGGTCCTTCGCAAGGTAATGATGGTCAAGCGCTTGGCGGATCAAGGTCTTGATCACGGCCTGACGGCTTATGTTCAGCTCCTTTGCCGCATTGTCCAGTTCCTCCAGCATTGGCGATGCAAAGTCCACATTCACGCGCTGGATCGGCCCCATCATGCGGCCTTCGTTGGTGAAAAAACGCGAGACGTCTTTTCCCTTATCCGCCCGGCGTGCAATGGTTTCTGCCTCCACCGGTTTCTTTTGTTTACGAATGCTCTTCATAAAGTTGTTGCTCCTGCCTAGTCGCTCTCCACAGCGTCACCAGGTGGTAATACTCTCCGTCGTTGTCTGCGCGCACTTCAAAGATGAGCGCGTACAGACTTTCTCCCACCCAACCGATGGCACGGTACTGCTCCGGCAAATCGGATCGCTGATCGAGGTAGTAGGGACGCGAGAAGATCTCCCGCGCTTCCTCAAACCCAATCCCGCGCTTGGGGTTCGCTCGTAACCGTTTGCTTTTCCGCTCATCGAAGTGGAATCGCATGTAGGTATAACTGTTATACCAGAATGTCTGGGGGACCGCATCCCTCGCCTTTACCTATTTTCCCCACAATTTGTAGGCTCCCGCCGCTGCGGTTGCGTCGCAAGACTCTCGTGGATTTCGATGTTTCCCGTCACCTTCTGAAAAGGTGCCGAGGGCATCCCGATTATCTTGCGGTCGTGCGCATTCGATATCTCCCGGTACGTTCAGGCGTCGAGGCCGCCTCGGCTGCGTGGCAACCCCTGGGATGGCATCCTGCGATGTTCGCCGAGATCAAGCCCTTCTGCTGCTGGGGAAGACGACTTTATAGAAGTTCCTGCCAGCGAGCCTCATGGGCGGTCCTTGCACTGTTCCCCGTTCGTCGCGGCGGTTCCGGCGGACCACTAGGTCCCCGTGTTGAAACTCCGGCATTGCGCCACTAGCCTCCCTCGCTCTGATCGCGTTCTCAGCCTGCAAAGGATTATGTAAGCTGATAAACCTGTATAAATGCAAGTGTTGCGCTCCGTCCCTGAACAGGGCCAGCTCGCCGTCGTGCGGCAGCGCCGCTATGTCGTCTCCGACGTGCGACGGAGCGGAAACGGCGTCGATACGACGCATCCGCCTCAACACCTGGTAAGTCTTGCGTCCATCGAGGACGACGCCTTGGGCGAAGAGCTGCAAGTGATTTGGGAGATCGAGCCGGGCGCGTACGCGTACGAAAAGATGGAGCTGCCGAAGCCCGAGGGTTTCGATCAGCCGGCACATCTGGAGGCATTCCTTGACGCGGTCCGCTGGGGCGCGGCGTCCGTCGCCGACACGCGCCAACTTCAATCCCCGTTCCGCAGCGGAATCGAAATCGAGAGCTATCAACTTGATCCCGTCGTCAGGGCCATCCAGATGCCCCGCGCGAACTTGCTCGTGGCCGATGATGTGGGACTCGGGAAGACCATCGAGGCCGGCATGGTTGTTCTGGAGTTGATGCTGCGTCACCGGGCGAATCGGGTGCTGGTGGTCTGTCCGTCGCCGCTCCAGATCAAGTGGCGGGACGAGATGCTCGAGAAGTTCGGCCTCGATTTCGCTATCGTCGACAGCGCGCTGGTGAAACAGCTTCGCCGCGAGCGCGGCCTTTACGCCAATCCCTGGACGCATTTCCCCCGCCTTATCACCTCAATGGACTACCTGAAGCGGGAGTATCCGCTGCGCATATTCCGCGAAGCGGTCGACCACGGCGGCGCGCGGCCCGGCTTGCGCGACTTCGACATTCTCATCGTCGACGAGGCGCACAACGCCGCGCCAAGCGGTGTGGGCAAATACGCTCTCGATTCGCAGCGCACCCAGGCCCTCCGGGAGGTTGGTAAGCATTTCGAGCACAAGCTGTTCCTTACGGCCACGCCTCACAACGGTTACCAGGAAAGCTTCTCGGCGCTGCTCGAACTGCTCGACGATCAGCGCTTTGCCCGCGGTGTGGCGCCAGATCCGGGGCAGCTCCGGACCGTCATGGTGCGGCGCCTGAAGAGCGAGATCAAGAATTGGGACAACACCGACCGGTTCCCGCGCCGCACGCTCGAGCACATCCCCGTCGACTACACCGCCGAAGAGCTTCAGGTCCACGCCTGGCTCACCGAATACGCCCGGCTACGCGCCGAAGGCTACCGCGACAATTCGGAACGCTTCGCCACCGAGTTCGTCCTCAAGCTTCTCAAGAAGCGTCTGTTCTCCTCGCCGCAGGCGTTTCTGAACACGCTCAACCGCCATCAGGCTTCTCTCCGGAAATCGGCGCGATTTGATGCTCTCGCCCGGTCGCGAGCCGCCATGGCTCGCATCTTCGACCAGGCCCAAGAAGACTACGCCGACGAAAACGAGCAGCAGGAAGCCGAGTTCGAAGCCTTGGAAGCCGCGGCCCGAGCCTTCCGCCCCTGCTCCACCGCCGAGACACGGCTCCTCCGTGACCTTGCGGCCTGGGCTGAAAAGGCATCGGCGCAACTCGACAGCAAAGCCCGCCAGCTTCTCAACTGGATCGAGTCCGTGGTCCGGCCCAGCGGCCAATGGAACAACGAACGCGTCATTGTGTTCACCGAGTACCGGGACACGCAAAAGTGGCTGCATGACCACCTCGCCGGCCGCGGACTCAAGGAAGGCGGTCGACTGGAACTGCTTTACGGCGCTCAGGATGCAGAAGACCGGGAACGCGTCAAGGCGGCGTTTCAGTTCGATCCCAACGACGCCCCGGTGCGCATCCTGCTCGCCACCGACGCCGCCAGCGAAGGCATCGACCTCCAGCGCTTCTGTCACCGCCTCATCCATTACGAGATTCCCTGGAATCCCAACCGCCTGGAACAGCGGAACGGACGCATCGACCGCCACGGCCAGCGCGCGCCGGAAGTGAATGTCTATCATTTCGTCGCGTCCGGATTCCGCGAGGAAGCAGCGTTTGCGGAAGGCTCGGGAGCATCGCTCGCAGCCGACCTCGAATTCCTCTATCGCGCCGCGCGCAAGGTCCAGCAGATCCGCGAGGACCTGGGCAAAGCCGGACCGGTGATCGCCCAACAGGTGGAGGAGGCGATGCTTGGCCGGCGGCGCCATCTCGACACCGCGCGCGCCGAGCGGGAAAACGAACCCGTGAGGCGCTTGCTGCGCTTCGAGCAAGACGTCCGGAAGCTTTCCCGCCAGCACGCCCAGCAGGTAGACGAGACGCGCCGCGAACTGCATCTCAGCCCGGCCAACGTAGAAGCCGTGGTCCACATCGCGCTGGACCTGGCCCGTCAACCAAGCCTCATTCCGGCGACCGTCGAAGGCATTCCCCGCGCGTTCCATGTCCCCAGGTTTTCCGACCCCTCCTGGCAGCCTTGCCTGATCGGTCTTATCCACCCGCATACCGGGCAGCAGCGTCCGATCACGTTCGACTCCGATGCCGCCGCGGACCGCGACGACGTTGTCCTGGCTCATCTCAACCACAGGCTTGTCCAGCGCTGCCTCCGCTTGTTGCGCGCCGAAATCTGGGCGCCGCCCGACCGGCAGAAGATTCATCGGGTCACCGCCCGTCTCGTCCCGCCTGGCGTGCTCCGCTCCCCAGCCGTGCTCGCACATGCACGCCTGACGGTCATCTCAAGCGATAGTCATCGCTTGCATGAGGAGCTCATCACGGCCGGCGGAGTGATCCAGCAGGGCCGCCTGGAGCGCTGGAACGTCGGTCAGACTTCGGAGTTTCTCGCCCTGGCAACAAACGCCGAGCCGCCCGGCGCTGTCCGCCAACGCCTGGCCGCGCTGTGGCCTCAACTCGCGCACCCGTTGCTAACGGCCCTCGACGCCAGGGGCCGCGACCGCACGGATTCCATCCGAAATCAGCTTGCCAACCGCGCTGCCGAGGAAGTGGAGAAAATTACCCGCGTTCTCCGTGACCTGGAAGCCGCCATCCGCGCCGAGGTCGGCCGCCCGCCTGACCCACAACGCCACCTATTTACGGAAATGGAACGCGAGCAGGAGGATCGAAACCTCGATTTCCTCCGTCATCGCCTCACCGAGTTACCTGCTGAACTCGCCCGCGAAACGGAGGCCATCCGCCGACGCTATGCCGACCCCCAGCCGCGCCTCTTCCCCGTGGCAGTAACCTTTCTCGTCCCGGAGGGACTGGCCTGATGTCCGCCGCCAGCGAATATACCGAACTGCTGAAACTGACCGAAGTTTCCGGTCCGTTTCTCAGCCTGCCGGTGTTCAAGGAGACCTTCCCCCAAGGGCTTGCCAGGGACGCTTCGGACCAGACGCGCGAACTCCGCGAACTCTATGACGACTGGCGCGAAGCCCGCGCCCACTCCTCGGACTTCGTCACCCCCGCGCAGCGGGAGTGGCTGAATGCCGTGTTCGTCAATTGGCTAGGCTGGCCCGCGGACCGGCTGGCGCAGGACAACGCCATCCCGCAGAACCTCTCTTACTTCGCCGCCCAGCACCACGAAACCCTTCGCCCGGACGCCGTATTGCTCGACAACGGCGCGCCGCGCCTGCTGCTAAGGTTTCTGCCTCCGAACCAACAGCCGGATCGCCGGCCACCGAACGCCGCCTGGAACGCCACCCACGCTTCGCGCATGGCGGAGCTGCTGCGCGCCACGCATGTCCCCCTCGGCCTCGTCACCAATGGCGAGCGCTTTACGGTGGTCTACGCCGAGCAGGACCAACCCACCGGCTTCGCCGATTTCCGCGCCGAACTCTGGTTCGACGAGCGGCTCACCCTTCGCGCCTTCCGCGACTTCCTCTCCGCCGACGCTCTCTTCAATCGCCCGCCCGAGCAAACGCTCGACTCGCTCTACCGCCGCAGTCTTGAAAACCAGCAGGAAGTCTCCACCACGCTCGGCCGCCAGGTCCGCCGCGCCGTGGAGATGTTTGTGGCGGCGCTCGACCGCGCCGACCGCGAAACCGGCCGCGAGCTTCTGCAGGGGCTGCCGGACGAACATATTTATGAAGCCGCGCTTACGTTCATGATGCGCCTGGTCTTCCTCTTCTTCGCCGAAGAGCGCGACCTGCTCCCCATCACAAACCCCCTTTACCGCGAAAACTACGCCGTCACCACGCTGCACGACCAGCTTCGCGACGCCGCCAACCGGCTGGGCGAGGAAGTTCTCGAGCGCCGCTACGATGCCTTTCCCCGCCTGCTGGCGGCGTTCCGCGCCGTTCACGGCGGTATCGGCCACGACCTCCTCGCGCTCCCGGCCTATGGCGGCGACCTCTTCGATCCCGACCGCTTTCCTTTCCTCGAAGGGCGGGCAGAAGGCTCGAACTGGCAGACCGGCGCCGCCACTCCCTGCCCGATCCACAACCGCACGGTCCTCCACCTTCTGAAAGCCCTGCAGTTCCTCGAAATGAAGGTTCCGGGCGGCGGCCGCGAAACCCGCCGCCTGAGTTTCCGCGCGCTCGACATCGAACAGATCGGCCACGTCTACGAAGGCCTGCTCGATCACACCGTCCGCCGCGCCACCGAGATTGTGCTTGGCCTTGAAGGAACGGAAGCACCCGACATCCCGCTCGCGGAACTCGAGCGCCGCCGCGCCCAGCCTGACTTTGCCGATTGGCTCGCGGGCGAAACCGGCCGAAGCGCGAGGGCTATTGAAAGAGCGATCGAGCAGCCTGAGGTTGCCGATCCGCTTCGCTGGCCGGAGTGGGAGCGGGTCCGCCCGTTCGCCGGCCTGGTCCGCCGAGGCGACAACGGCGATCCGGTGGTCATTCCGACGGGAAGCGTCTACGTCACCGCGGGGACCACGCGCCGCCAGACCGGCACGCAGTACACGCCCCGCTCCCTCACCGAGTCCGTGGTTGAGCACGCCCTTGCTCCGCTGGTTTACACGGGTCCCGCCGAAGGCCACCCGCCGGAAGCCTGGCAACTCAAGCCCGCCGGCCAGATTCTCGATCTCAAGGTGTGCGATTTCGCATGCGGGTCAGCCGCCTTCCTGGTCGCCGCCGCGCGGTATCTCTCGGCGCGTCTCGTAGAGGCCTGGGATGCGGCGCAGCGGGAACACGGAGCGGACGTGCAGATCACGCCCTACGGCCACCCTTCGAGCGGCATGCCGGAGGAGGAGTTGATCCCCTCGAATCCCGACGAGCGCGCTCTTTTCGCGCTGCGCATCGTGGTGGAGCGCTGCCTTTACGGTGTAGACCGTAACCCGCTCGCCGTCGAGATGGCGAAGCTGTCCCTCTGGCTGCTCACGCTTCAGCGCAATAAGCCGTTCACGTTTCTCGACCACGCCATTCGCTGCGGCGACTCGCTTTTGGGCGTCGATCTTCGCCAGCTTTCCACCTGGAGCCTCTCCGGCGATGGCGCTCAGACGGTACTCTTCGACAACGACCTGAACTTCGCCGCCGACAAACGCGAAGGCCTCATGAAGATGCAGTACCGGACCGGAGACCAGCGGCGTCTGCTCGATGCGGCTCTCGCGCGGACACGCCGCCTCAGGGCGGCGGCGGATCGTCTGATCGCGACCGCGTTTGAACCCAACCCCGAGGCTTCTGCCGCCGCGATTTCCATGGGCCTCGAAGAACAGGAAGCCGAGGCGCGCAAAATTCTCGACGGCAAACACCCGTTTCACTGGCCGGTCGAGTTTCCCGAAGTGTTCCTTCACGCCGGCGGCTTTGACGCCATCGTCGGAAACCCGCCGTTCATCGGAGGCCAGCGCATTACCGGGGCGCTCGGCCATGCTTATCGGGACTACCTCATCCAACAGATCGCCGGCGGGCGGCGCGGCAGCGCGGACTACGTGGCGTACTTTTTCCTTCGCGCGCAAACGTTGCTCAAACCTGGCGGTACGGCAGGTTTGCTTGCAACAAATACCATCGCACAGGGAGATACCCGCGAGGTCGGGCTCGACCAGATGACGGCACGAGGCATTACGATCTACCGCGCGCTGCCAAGCCGGAAATGGCCAGGCGAAGCGAATCTCGAAGTCGCGCACGTTTGGTTCCGAAAGGGACCGTGGGAAGGCCCGTTTCTGCTCGATGAGGCAACCGTCCATGGCATCAGCAGCCAATTGCAGCCACCGGGCAGAGTAACCGGCCGGCCCTATCGCCTTGCCGCGAATGCGGGGAAGAGCTTCATCGGCTCGTACGTGCTGGGCATGGGTTTCGTGCTGACTCCGGAGGAAGCGCAGCGTCTTCTCGATAAGGACCCTCGCAACCGGGACGTTCTGTTCCCCTATTTGAACGGCGAGGATCTGAACAGCCGCTGGGATCAATCGCCGAGCCGCTGGGTTATCAACTTTCACGACTGGCCGATTGACCGGGCCAGGGAATACCCCGACTGTTTCGAGATTGTGGAGCGGTTGGTAAAGCCGGAGCGCGAGCGGAACGCGTATAGCGCCTCGGCACGCGAACGCTGGTGGCTTTACGAGCGATGGCGCCCGGAACTGTACGCAACCATCGCCGGCCTCGATCGTGTCCTGGTGCGGAGTCGTGTTAGCAATACGCACTCGATAGCATTCATTCCTCGAGGCATCGTCTACTCAGAGGCAACAGTCGTGATCGCCACCGCGGAGTCCGCCGGATTCGCTGCGCTGCAGAACACAATCCAGACGCAGTGGATCGCCTTGCAAGCCTCGACCATGCGCACGGACATACGCTACACGCCATCCGACTGTTTCGAAACGTTCCCGTTTCCATCGTCCCTCGATTCCCTGGACCTCATCGGCGAGCGTTACGACTCCCATCGCCGCGATGTGATGGCGGCACGCCGGGAGGGCCTGACCGCCACTTATAACCGCTTCCACTCGCCGCACGAAGTCTCGCTCGACATTGCCACGCTGCGCAGACTGCACGTCGAAATGGACCATGCCGTCGCCGCTGCTTACGGCTGGACAGACCTCGAACTCGGGCACGGCTTCCACGAAACCAGACAAGGCATCCGTTACACCATCTCCGAACCAGCGCGGCGCGAAGTTCTTGACCGTCTTCTGGCTCTCAACCACGACCGCTACGCCGCCGAACAGGCCGCGACAAGCGCAGTGCCTCGCCCGGCGCGCCCGCCGCGGAAGCGCGCCGCGCCTCAGGCCGGATTATTCTGAAAGGCGGACCATGCCAACCGCATCCGCTTCGTCCCCCTCCGGCGCGAACCTCCGCGAAGAATTCGAGGATCTGATCCGCCGCGACCTTCTCGGCCCGGCGGGTGGCCCGAGTGAGATCGTCACCGAACAGAGCGTCCGCAACCGCTATCTGCTGGGTATGCTCGCCCCAGTCAAGGGAATTGTCGAAGAGGAAGAGGACGAACCGCTCGACGAGCTTGCCGACGATTCCGCGGACAATCCGGAAGAAGGCGTGGCGGAACGCTCGACGCCCGTGCAGCGCGGCGCGGCGCCTTCCGCATTCGGGCTGAGCTTTTGCCTGGACCTGGCCGAGACCGAATTCGAGGCCGAAGCCCGGTGGGGGCAGTATTTGCGCGATGTAGACGCCGGCGGCAAGCCTGTCTGGGTACGTAAGCCGCGGGGCGGCAAGCGCGCCGTCGCCCTGCGGGAGGGAAACCTGAAGGCGTGGGCGCCCGATGAAGAAAGCCCCGAGGTTCTCGTCAGAGGCCGCATCCGCCGGCTTGCGGACCACTGGAGCGTCACCCTGTTTCTCGTGAACGGCCAGAAAGAAGACCGGCCGCGCGACATGTACTGGCTGTTTCAGGCGGAACTGATGGTGCGCGGACGGTTCTCCCGGAGGCCCGGCCAGGGCCACGTCTCGACGCTCGACGATGTTTCGCGCATCGAGGATCGAACCAACGAGATGCTCTATCGCCGCGAACTGGAGTTCGCCCGCGGCCATGGGATCGGCGTCGAGTGGGAACGGTTCGATGGGCGCTGGGAACACGCCTCGTTGATCCGGACCGCTGCCATGCCCCGCGCCGTTGTGCCCGGCGTCAAGCAGGAGAACATTGCGGGCCTGGTTACCGACATGAAGGATCTGGCCGAAGCCGGCGATGAGGAATTAGCCGCGAAACTGGCGCCGCTTGCCGTGGCCTACCAGGATTGGATCGCCGGTCTGGAATCTCGCCGGTCAACGGAGGACGATCTTCGCGACTATGCGGATGCTTCGGCTGAGGTGGTGGCGCGGGCGCGGAGCGTGGTTCTGCGGTTGGAAGAAGGAATTGCTCTGCTGCGCTCGAGGGCGGACGCGCGGGAAGCGTTCCGGTTCGCCAACCGCGCCATGTGGCGCCAGCGAGTTCGCTCCGTTTGGATTGAGGCGCGGAAGACCGAGCCCGGCGTTTTGTTCGACGCGGTGGACGTGCCGGAGAACCGCAGTTGGCGCGCGTTCCAGTTGGCGTTCCTTCTGATCAACCTGGCCGGATTGACCAGCCTGGATCATCCGGACCGGTCCTCGGAGCGAACCGCCGGGGCGGATCTGCTCTGGTTTCCCACCGGCGGCGGAAAGACGGAAGCCTACCTCGGGCTTGCGGCCTACGCGATGGCGATTCGCCGGCTGCAAAAGAACCTGGGCGGGCGCGACGGCGAAAACGGCGTGGCAGTGCTGATGCGCTACACGTTGCGGCTGCTGACTTTGCAGCAGTTCCAGCGCGCCGCCACCTTGATCTGCGGGTGTGAGCAGATCCGCCAGGGCGACCCGGGCAAGTGGGGAGAAACGCCGTTCCGGCTGGGTCTGTGGGTGGGTCGAAAGACAACGCCAAATCGGACGGAACAGTCGGCCGAGGTGATTCAGAGGCTCAGAACTCCACAACGACCGGTGCTCGGCGTGGGTTCGCCGCACCAGTTTCCCTTCTGCCCCTGGTGCGGCGCAGCGATAAATCCCGGCCAGCACATCACGGTGGAACCCTATCCCAGAGGCCGGGCGCGCACCATCATCTTTTGCGGCGACCCGCTCGGCGAGTGCGAATACTCGCGGCGCAAGGCGCCACAGGAGGGGCTGCCGCTGCTGCTGGTGGATGAAGAGATCTACCGCCACCCGCCCGCGATGCTCATCGCCACGGTAGACAAGTTCGCGCAGATGGCCTGGCAAGGGCCGGTGCAGACGCTGTTCGGCCAGGTCACCGGCTACTGCCCGCGGCATGGCTTCCGCTCGCCGGAACTCGAAGACACCAACTCACATCAGGCGGACGGCAATATCCCGGCGGTGAGGACGGCGCCTCACGCGCTTCTGCGTCCGCCGGACTTGATTATTCAGGACGAACTGCACCTGATCAGCGGACCTCTCGGCAGCCTGGTGGGGATCTACGAAGGCGCCGTCGATCATCTGGCCACCTGGGAACTAGATGGGAGGAAAATGCGGCCGAAAGTGATTGCGTCGACCGCGACGGTGCGGCGGGCTCAATCTCAGGTAGCGGCGCTATTCAATCGGCAGGTGCGGATCTTCCCTCCGCCGGGGCTCGATGCCGGCTCGAACTTCTTTTCTCGCGAGCTGCCGGTCAGTGACGCCGCGCCGGGACGTTTGTATATCGGAGTTTGCGCGCCCGGCCGCAGACTAAAGGCGGCGTTGATCCGGGTGTATGTGGCGGCCCTCGCCGCCGGGCAGACGCTTTACGAGAAATACGGCGAGGCCGCGGACCCGTTCCTTACCGCGGTCGGTTACTTCAGTTCGCTGCGCGAGTTGGGCGGAATGCGGCGGTTGGTGGACGACGACGTCCGGTCACGTCTTTCACAGGTGGATGAGCGGGGCTTGAAGAAACGAACGCTACGCCTGCCGCAAGCCGTCGAAGAGCTAACATCACGCAAATCGGCGACGGAGATCCCTGAAGTGCTGGAGCGGATGAAGACGGCGTTTCCTCCGCTCGGACAGAGGGCGGCCAAGCAGCCCATTGATGTCCTGCTTGCGACAAACATGCTTTCAGTGGGAGTGGATGTCGGCCGCTTGGGACTCATGATCGTGGCGGGCCAGCCGAAATCGACTTCCGAATATATCCAGGCCACCAGCCGCGTCGGGCGCGCAAGCCCCGGCCTTGTGATTACGGTTGCGAACTGGGCCCGTCCGCGCGACCTCTCCCACTTCGAGGGCTTCACGCACTATCACGCCACGTTCTACCGGCAGGTTGAGGCGCTGAGCGTCACGCCCTATTCGGTCGGGGCGCTGGATCGCGCGCTGACCGGCGTGCTGGTGAGCGCCGTCCGCCAGGGGGGTGCTGAGTTTAACGACAACAGGAGCGCCTGCCAAATGCAGCCGGACCATCCCCTGGTGCAGGCGGCCTGCACCGTCCTTCCGGTGCGAGCGGCCGAGGCCGGCGCGGGCGGCGACGCGCTGCGGGAACTCGTCGAGGGATCGCTCGATTACCGAATCGAAGCGTGGCGCGAGCGGGCGGCGCGAACCAGGGGCGGGGCTCGCCTTGGCTACCGCGATGGGCGCGACGGAGTTACGGTTGGGCTGCTGGAAATGCCCGGCAAAGCCGCGTGGAATGAGTTCACAGTGCTCAATTCCTTGCGCGACGTGGAGCCGGAGGCATCGCTTTGCTTCGACGACCGGGGCATGGACGGCGTGGAGGAGGGCGTATGAGCGGCCAACCCGTCGGCTCCGTGCGGCCGACACAATTGATCTATACGTATGGCGTGGGAGCGACGGTGGACCTGCCGCAGTTCTCGGCCATGGTGATGGGTCTCGATGAGTGGCCGGTGAACCGGATGGAGGAGATCCGGGAGGACCGCCTGCTGCGGGTTGTGCGCACCGTTTTAGGTTCGCAGGTACGGCAACTGAAAGCCGCACCCCTTCCCGACGATACACCGGGACCGCTTTTTTCCAATGCCAACGGCGACGGCGTGCCGGTCGCCGCGTTTCCACGATGGCTGGCTTGCACGCAGTGCCGCTTGCTGGCGCCCATACGGTCCGGGCTGTTTGAGTTTCGCGGAGATTCCGCGCGTCCGGAGCGTTCCTGCTTCATCCACAGGAATTGCCCGCGCCTGGCGAGAGCGGTGGCGATTCCTGCCCGGTTCCTGGTGGCGTGTGAAAACGGCCACATCGACGATTTCCCCTGGCAGGAGTATTTGCATGGACCGAACGTTGAATGTCCGGGTCCGTTGGAACTGCGAGACGTTGGGGCGAGTGGCGAGGCGGCAGACGTTATGCTGATCTGCCGCGCCTGCGAGAAACGCAAGCCCTTGGCGCCGGCATTTTCCGAAGAAGGGAAAGCGGGCTTGCCGCCCTGCCGGGGCAGGCATCCGCACCTTCGCGTAGCTCCGGGAGAGGAATGCAAGTCGCCGGTTCAGCCGATCACGCTCGGCGCGACCAATATGTGGTTCGCGCTGGTGCTTTCGGCCCTATCCATTCCATCGTCTACCAATCCTTTGGACCAGTTGGTGGAACAGGATCTCAGTTCCTTGTTCGAGGATGTGGAATCGGAACGGGATGTCAAGCTCGCTCGCAAGGGTCATGCCCGGTACGATTCGTATTCCGATGCGCAGGTCTGGGAAGCTGTGCAGCGTTTGCGCGCGCCCGACGGCACATCCCCGGTGAGTATCGGCGATTTGAAGGCGCAGGAGTGGGCATTGTTTTCTAAGCCCGATCCGGCGAAAAACAGCGTCAATCTCCGCCTGCGCGTGGGCAGGCCGCCGGCGAAGTATTCGTCGTGGATCGAGAGCGTCGTGTTAATTGACCGCCTTCGAGAAGTGCAAGCTTTGGCTGGGTTTACCAGACTCGAACCGCCCGGCGAAGACTCAGACGCCAAGCTCGCGCCCCTCCGGAGGGGTCCGGCGGCGTGGGTTCCGGCGGCCGAGGTGCGGGGTGAGGGGTTGTTCGTCCGGCTTCGCGAGGAAAAAGTTTTGCGGTGGCAGGCCGCGAGCACACAACTCGAGTTGCAATTCTTCAATGCTCATCGTCGATGGCGCAATCAAAAGGGCCTCGACCCAGCGCTCGGCTTTCCGGGTTTGCGCTACGTGCTTCTGCACTCGCTCGCCCATTGCCTGATCCGGCAGTTTTCTATCGAGTGCGGGTATGCCGCAGCGAGCCTGAAGGAACGCATCTATTCGTCGATGCCCGATGCGGAGGAAGCCATGGCGGGGATCCTAATTTACACCGCCGCCCCCGACAGCGAAGGTACGCTCGGCGGCCTGGTGACGCTGGGCGAGACCGCCAACTTCGAACAGCACCTGGATCAGGCGCTGGAGGGCTTGGAAATCTGCGCCTCCGATCCTTTGTGCGCGGAGACTCAGCCCGAACAGGCGTTCCTTTCCCTGCATGGCGCAGCCTGTCACAACTGCATGTTCGTGCCCGAAACCTCCTGCGAGCGCGGAAACCGCTACCTGGACCGTACGGTTTTGGCTGCTACCATGGACCGCGGCGGGTTTGTGTTTTTTAAGCCATAGGGGAGCGGGCGCCGGGGGTGCGTTGCGCGGGGAGGGCGGACGGGATAAGATAAGAGATTGAGGCGGTTCGCGCTGGAGGCGTAGTGCGCTTTCCGGGCGAAGGCGAACGCCGCTTCATCCAACGCAGCACTTAACACATCACATTTCGGCTGCAATCGATAGAATCAGGTGGAGATATGCAAGCGGTAATCGAGACGGGTGGTAAGCAATACCGTGTGTCGCCGGGCGATACGATCCAGGTAGAGACGCTGGCCGGGGAACCGGGCCAGGAGGTGGAGTTCGATCGCGTGGTTGCGGTCTTCGGCGATTCGAACGAATTGATTGCGGGCGATGCGGTGAAGCAGGCCCGGGTGACGGGCACGATCGCCGGGCATGGCCGGGGCGATAAGTTGCTGGTGTTCAAGTTCAAGCGCAAGAAGCAGTACAAGCGGACGATCGGGCATCGCCAGAACTACACGGCGGTGACGGTGGGTGAGATTCTGGTTTAAGTCGAAGAGACGTCATGGCGCATAAAAAAGGGTTAGGCAGTTCCAAGAACGGGCGCGATTCGAACGCGCAGCGGCTGGGCGTGAAGCGGTTCGGCGGCGAAGTGGTGACGGGCGGATCGATTCTGGTGCGGCAGCGCGGCACGCGGATCAAGCCGGGTGAGAATGTGGGCCGGGGCAAGGACGACACGTTGTTCGCCAAGGTGCCGGGCATTGTGGAGTTTCGCGACCGCGGCCGGATGGGCAAGTTCGTCAGCATCCGCGCGGAAGCGGTTTCCTAGAGTTTGATTTCAGGTTTGGCGTTGGCCGCGCGCTCGAAAGGCGGGCGGCCATTCGTGTATTTGGGCGCGTTTTTTCATGTTTATTGACGAAGTCCGGATTTGGGTGAAGGCCGGCGACGGCGGGAACGGCTGCGTGGCGTTCCGGCGGGAGAAGTTTGTTCCGCGGGGAGGGCCGAGCGGCGGCGACGGGGGGCGGGGCGGCGACGTGGTGATGGTGGCGAGCCCGCACTACAACACGCTGCTCCATTTCCGTTTTAATCCCGAGCACAAGGCCGAACGCGGGCGGCATGGCGAGGGGAGCAACCGCACGGGGCGCGACGGGGCGGGCGTTGAGTTGCCGGTGCCACCGGGGACGGTGGTCTATGACGAAGCGACGGGTGAGGTGCTGCACGATTTTGCGCGTGCGGGCGAAAGGTTCGTGGTGGCGCGGGGCGGCCGGGGCGGGAGAGGGAACCAGCACTTCGCGACGCCGACGCACCAGGCCCCGACCGAGCACGAGGACGGCAAGCCGGGGGAGGAGCGGAGGCTGCGGCTGGAGCTGAAGCTGCTGGCCGATGTGGGGCTGGTGGGGTTTCCGAACGTGGGCAAATCGACGCTGATTTCGCGGATTTCGGCGGCGAAGCCCAAGATTGCGGATTATCCGTTTACGACGCTGGCGCCGAACCTGGGCGTGGTGGAGGCGGGCGAGCGGACGTTCGTGGTGGCGGATATTCCGGGGTTGATCGAAGGGGCGCACGAGGGGCACGGGTTGGGGATTCAGTTTCTCCGCCACGTGGAGCGGACGCGTTTGTTGGTGCACCTGGTGGATGTGTCGGCGGCTTCCGGGCGGGACCCGGTGGACGACTTTCACGTGGTGATGCGGGAACTGGCGTCGTTCAGTCCGGCGATGGCGGCGAAGAGGATGATGCTGGCGGCTTCGAAGTGCGACGCGGCGCGGGATGAGGAGACGGTGGAGCGGGTGCGAAAGCTAGCGGAGGAGCAGGGGCTCGAGTTTTTCGCGATCTCGAGCGCGACGGGGCAGAACATCGACCGGCTGAAGTTTGCGATGGCGGAGGGGGTTTTCGCTCAAGAACGTGCTCCGGCGGCCGATGAGAGTGGCGAACAGGAGTCTTCATGAGCGCTATCTACTCCGCTTTAGCGGGCATTAACGATGCGACGCAGCGGCTCAATGCGGCCGCGTCGCGGATTGCGCAGTGGCCGGTGGCGCCACCGCCGGATGCGGTGAATTTGAGCGATGAGGCGGTGGCGCTGCTCGAAGCGAAGAACGAGAACGCCGCAAACGTGAAGACCGCGCACGTGGCCGAGGACATGACGAAGGCCACGTTGGATTTGATCGGCTGAGCCGTTACGCTTTCGGCTTGTTCGCCAGGATGAGCGGCGAGGGGCCAGCGGCGGGGACGGTGCGTGCGTCGACGAAGCCGGCCTCTTCGAGCCAGCCGCGGATTTCCGGGAAGGAGAAGGTGTCGCCTTCGTCGGTGTTGACGAGCATGTTGACGGCGAAGAGGAGGCCCAAGGGCGGGCCGGAGCGGTCTGGCTCGACGAGGAACTCGGCTATGGCGATGGTGCCGCCGGGAGCGAGGGCTTCGTAGGTTTTTTTGAGAAGGGCGCGGCTGGCGGCTTCTCCTTCGCTATGGAGGATGTGGCCGAGGGTGGCGATGTCGTGCCCGCGGCCGAAGCCGGCGGATTCCAGATCGCCCGGGACGAAGGTGTAGCGTTCTTCCAGGCCGAAGCGGGAGGCGACTTTCCGCGTGACGTCGAGGACTCCGGGCCAGTCGACGGCGGTGACGGTTACGTGCGGGGAACGCTGGGCGAGGGCGATACTCCAGACGCCGGAGCCGGCGGCGAGATCGAGAACACGGACCGGGCCGGTGGCCGATACGAGATCGAGAACTTCAGCGAGCGCCTGGGCGGAGGGGTAGCTCATCGGGAAGATATCTTCGACGAATGCGTGAAAGAAGGTTGCGCCTTCGCTTTCGCCGTTGACGCTGCGCGCGGGGCGGCCATTTCGCAGGATGTCGCTGAGTTGGAGCCATTTCGGCACAAGCTGGGTGCTGGTGTGGCGGATGAGCCCGCCGAGATAGCTGGGGCGGCTACTCACGAGAAAGGCTTCGCTTTCCGATGTCAGGGTGTAGCGGCCGTCCGCGTCTTTTGAAAGCAGCTCAAGTCCGGCGAGCGCGTTCATGACGATCCGCAGGCCGCGCGGGGATGCTCCGGTGAGAGCGGCGACCTCCTCGACGCTCTTGGCGCCACCGTCGAGCGCATCGAAGACGCCGTTGCGGAGCGCGGCTTCGATGATCAACGGGGGACCGTAGCCCCAAGCCATCTGCTGAATTCTCTGAGGCGTTACAGGGGCCTGATGTGGTGTTCCCATGATGGGGTTCTCCTCCTTTGCACGAGCGTCTTCAGTATAGGGTGCCGGACTTCCGGCTTCCATGGGGTGAAGACGGGGGAGAGGTTAGTGGCCGAAGACGGTGGAGGCGCGGGCGTAGTTGAGAATCAGCGAAGGGAAGACGCCGAGGACGAGAGTTCCGATGGCTGAACCCCAGAGGGCGATGCCGACGCCGGGAGCGAGAGGTTGCAGTTCGACGGTCGCCTCGCCGGGCTCTTTCATGTACATGACGACGAGGATGCGGAGGTAGTAGAAGGCGGCGACGGCGCTGTTCAGCAGGCCGAGAATGGCGAGCCAGGTGAAGCCTCCGTCGAGGGCTGCTTTGAAGATATAGAACTTGCCGAAGAAGCCGGCGGTGAGGGGCACGCCGATGAAGGAGAGCAGGAAGATGGTGAACAGGCCGGCGGTGACGGGCTGTTTCCAGGCGAGTCCGGCGAGGTCGTCGATGTCGACGTAGCGTTCGCCCTGGCGCGCGAAGTGGGTGACGACGGCGAAGGCGCCGACGTTCATGAAGGCGTAGGCGGCGAGATAGAACATGACCGCGGCGGTGCCGATTTCGCTGTGCGTGGCGATGGCGACCATGACGTAGCCCGCGTTGGCGATGGAGCTGTAGGCGAGCATGCGCTTGATGTTGGTTTGGGTGAGGGCGGCGAAGTTGCCGACGACCATGGTGAGGAGGGCGGAGACCCAGACGAAGGGTTCCCAGCGGGAGGAGAGCGGCTGGAAGGCGGTCATGTAGACGCGGACGAAGATGGCGAATGCGGCGGCCTTGGGGCCGGCGGACATGAAGGCGGCGACGGGAGCGGGAGCGCCCTGGTAGACGTCCGGCGCCCAGATCTGGAACGGGGCGGCGGAGACTTTGAAGGCGAAGCCGACCATCATGATGGCGGCGGCGACTCCCACGAGAAAGTAGTTCGAAGAGATGTCCTGGTTGAGAAGGGCGTAGCGAATCTGGGAAAGATTTGTGGTGCCGGTGATGCCGTAGATCCAGGCGATGCCGTAGAGGAGGAAGGCGGTGGCGAAGGAGCCGAGGAGGAAGTACTTGATGGCGGCTTCGTTGTTGCGCTTGTCGTCGCGGAGGAAGCCGGCGAGAACGTAGGTGGCGATGGAAGAGATTTCCAGGCCGATGAAGATCATGATGAGTTCGTTGGCGGCGGCCATCACGCATTGGCCGGTGACGGAGAACAGGATGAGGGCGAAGAATTCCCCGGCGTTGGCGTGCTCGCGAGCGAGGTATTGGAAGGAGATGAGGACGGTGAGGAGGGCGACGACGAGGACGAGAACGCGGAAGAAGGTCGCGAAGCCGTCGATGACGAGCATGTTCGAGAAAGCGTAGCCGGGGTGTGCGCCGGCGGCGATGGAGGCGCCCAAGGCCAGGAGGATGGCGGCGACGGTGAGGGCGCCGGAGACGGTGCGGCGCGGCCGGTTGCCAGCCATACCCTCGATGAGCATGAGGAGGGTGCCGAAGACGGTGAGGATGATCTCCGGCAGGAGGCGGAGATACTCGACTCCGGTAGGTAAGAAGTTATCGGGCACGGAAGAGATTCTCCAGGGAAGCGATGATGAGGCGCGGTCCGGTTTCGCCGCGCTTTACCTGCATTTCGAGGCTGGTGCGGCTGCGCGCGAGGATCTGCGCGTTGACGGAGGAAACCGGCGGGAGGAAGGACTGGGTGAAAACACCCATCCAGACCATCATGACGAGCAGCGGGAGGGCGGCGGCCCATTCGCGGGCGCTCAAATCGAACATGGGGTGGGAGGCGTCGGCGTGTGTTTTGCCGAGGAATACGCGCTGGTAGAGCCAGAGCATGTAGCAGGCGGAGAGGATGACGCCGAGAGCGGCGAAACTGGTCCACTTCATGTTCACGGTGGCCGTGCCCTGCAGGACGAGGTACTCGCCGATGAAGTTGTTCAGGGTGGGCAGGCCGATGCTGGCGAGCATGGTGATCATGAAGACGGTAGCGAGTTTCGGCGCGGGCGTGGCGACGCCGCCGTAAGCCGAGATTTCGAGCGAATGGCGGCGCTCGTAGAGGAAGCCGACCAGGAGGAAGAGGGCGCCGGTGGAGATGCCGTGGTTGAGCATCTGGTAGACGGCGCCGTCGAAGCCGGCCTGGGTGAAGGAGAAGATGCCGAGGACGACGAAGCCCAAGTGGCTGACGGAGGAGTAGGCCACGAGCTTTTTCATGTTGGGCTGGACCATGGCGACGAGGGCGCCGTAGACGATGCCGATGATGGCGAGGACGACGATCCAGCCGGCGTTGTCGCGGGCGGCGCGCGGGAACAGGACGACGCAGTAGCGAAGCAGTCCGTAGGTGCCCATTTTCAGCATGACGGAAGCCAGCATGATGGACCCGGCGGTGGGGGCTTCGACGTGGGCGTCCGGCAGCCAGGTGTGGAGCGGGAACAGAGGCACCTTGATGGCGAAGGCGACGAAGAAGGCGAGGAAGAGCCAGAACTCCTCGGGGCGGGTAAAGCGGAGGGCGCCGCTCGAGAGGTTGGCGAGGATCTGCGAGTAATCGAACGTGCCGGCGCGGTTATAGATGAAGATGATGGCGCCGAGCATGAGCACCGAGCCGGCCATGGTGTAGAGGAAGAACTTGACGGCGGCGTATATGCGGCGCTCGTGGCCCCAGATGCCGATGAGGAAGTACATCGGCACGAGGGAAATTTCCCAGAAGACGTAGAAAAGGAAGAGATCGAGCGAGACGAAGACGCCGATGAGGCCGAATTCGAGGAGCAACAGGAAGGCGTGGAATTGTTTGACGCGGGAGTCGATGTATTTCCACGAGCAGAGGACGGCGATGGGTGTGAGCAGGGTGGTGAGCAGGACCAGCCAGAGGCTCAGGCCATCGAGGGCGACGTGGTAGTGGATGGCGGGGGAAGAGATCCAGGGCAGGTTGGTTTCCAAGACCCAGCCGTGAGGGGAGGCGAACCAGAAGGGTCCGATCAATGAGAGGGAAGCGAGGAAGACGACGATGGAGGCGCCGAGGGTGAAGCGGCGCAAGGTTGCGGGATTGTCGTTGGGCAGGACAAGGCTGATAAGGAAGGCCGCGAGGGGCAGGAGGAGGACGTAATCGAGGAGCGTCACCGGAGACCTCCCGCGAGGCCGATGGCCATGAGCGCAAGGACGGAGCCGAAGACGACCCAGGTGGCGTAGCCCCGGATGCTGCCGGATTGGATGAGGCGGAGGATCGAGCCGACGCCCCGGGAGCGAGTCCCGATTCCGTTGACGAGGCCGTCAATGACTCCGGCGTCCATGCCGCGCCACAGGAGGGTGCGGGAACCTTTGACCACAGGCTGGACGACGGCGCCATTGTAGATTTCGTCGACGAAGTATTTGTTGTAGATGAGTTTGTACAGGCCGCTCAAAGAAGCGCCGAGCGATTCGGGTATTTTCGGGTTCACGACGTAGAACCAGTAGGCGAGGGCGATGCCGGCGAAACCGAAGGCGAACGGGGTATAGCGGATGAGGGCGTCGACTTCGGCTTCTTTGACCGGGAACATGGGATCGAGCCAGTGTGGCACGCTAAGGGCGCCGCCTGCGAGCGAGAGTAAGGCGAGGGCGGCGAGCGGAGCCCACATGACGAAGGGCGCTTCGTGGGGGTGATGGTGGCCGCGATATTCGCCGAAGAAGGCGAGGAAGAGGGCGCGGAAGACGTAGAAGGCGGTCATGCCGGCGGTGATGGCGCCGATCCAGTAGAGCCAGGGGGCGCGGCCGTAGGCGGCTTCGAGGATGAGGTCCTTGCTGGCGGCGCCGGAGGTGAAGGGGAGGCCGGCGATGGCGACGCCGGCGCAGAAGAGGGTGGCGGCGGTGATGGGGATTTTCTTGAGCAGGCCGCCCATTTGGCGGAGGTCCTGTTCGCCGCCGAGGGCGTGGATGACGCTGCCGGCGCCGAGGAAGAGGAGGGCCTTAAAGAAGGCGTGGGTCATGAGATGGAAGATTCCGGCGGAGAAAGCGCCGACGCCGGCGCCGAGGAACATATAGCCGAGTTGGGAGACGGTGGAGTAGGCGAAGACCTTCTTGATGTCGTTTTGCAGGAGGCCGATGGTGGCGGCGAAGAAGGCGGTAGCGGCACCGATGACGGCGACGGCGTCCATGGCGACGGGGGCGTGGGTGAAGAGGGCCGAGGAGCGGGCGACCATGTAGACGCCGGAGGTGACCATGGTGGCCGCGTGGATGAGGGCGGAGACGGGGGTGGGGCCGGCCATGGCGTCGGGGAGCCAGACGTAGAGGGGGATCTGGGCGGACTTACCTGTTGCGCCGAGCAGGAGGAGCAGGCAGACGGTGGTGACGATGCCGACGGAAGATTCGACCGGAAGGTTATGCGCGGCCGAGAAGACATGGGAAAAATCGAGCGTTCCGAACTGGCGGAAGATGAGGAAGATGGCCAGGGAGAAGCCGAAGTCGCCGATGCGGTTGACGATGAACGCCTTGTTGCCCGCGTTGGTTGCGTAGCCTTCGGTGAAGTAGAAGCCGATGAGGAGGTAGCTGCAGAGGCCGACGCCTTCCCAGCCGACGAATAGGAGGAGGAAGTTCTCGGCGAGCACCAGGATGAGCATGAAGAACATGAACAGGTTCATGTAGGAGAAGAAGCGGTAGTAGCCTCCTTCGTGCTCCATGTAGCCGATGGCGTAGGTGTGGATGAGCAGGCCGACGCCGGTGACGACG
>DAIDIH010000267.1 GCA_027459465.1 Bryobacterales bacterium
CACACGGGAGGCCGGTGTACGAAATCTTGAACGCGCGATCGGGACCGTATGCCGGAAACAGGCTCGGGAGGTCGCGGCGGGCAACCGCAACACTGCCGAGGCCGGCCGGGAGTTGATCGAGAAGTTTCTGGGCCCGCCGAAGTTTCGCACCGAACTCGAGGTAGGCGAGCGTACGCGGCGGCCGGGCGTGGCGGTTGGCCTGGCGTGGACTCCTGTCGGCGGCGATGTGCTGTTCGTGGAGGCGGGCCGCATGCCCGGCGGCAGCAAGGGGCTTATCATGACCGGTCAGCTTGGCGCCGTCATGCAGGAATCCATTCAGGCGGCGCTCACGTGGGTGCGCGCGCAGTCCACACGGTTCGGCATCGATCCGGACGTGTTCAAACAAAGCGATATCCACGTGCATGTCCCGTCGGGCGCGATACCGAAAGACGGACCCTCGGCCGGCGCCACCGTCGCGATGGCCCTGATTTCTGCGCTCACCGGACGCCGCGTGAATTCCGACTACGCAATGACCGGCGAGATCACCCTTACTGGCCTGATTCTGCCGGTCGGTGGGATGAAAGAGAAAATCCTTGCGGCCAAACGCAGCGGAATCCCACACGTTATCGTTCCTGAGGAAAACGAAGCCAACGTGAAGGAAGACTTGAAGAGCGAGCAACTCGGCGGCGTGCAGGTTCACTTTGTCCGCTCGATGGAAGAAGTCGTGACACTGGCGCTCTTGCCGGCCGGGCAGTAGTGTCAGGCGGACCGCTGGAGGACGAGGCGGCCGCGGGAGTCGAATCCCACGGGAGTTCCCGATGGAATAACCTCGCGCGCCATGCGCTCGCGTAACCACGCGGCGTCCGGCTCGCTTGCCGATTGCAGGCGAAAGCGCCGGATCTCGAACGGGGCCATCGTTAGCTGCACAAGCGCGCCGGTCCGCGGATCGAGCGTCGGGAAATAGGCCAGCACCAGGTTGGCTCGAAACTGTTCGAAGCCGCCGATGCCCTCGTAATCGTTCAGGAAATCGCCGCAGCCGTAGAGGATCAGTTGGTCTTTGTAGATTTCGATCGCCTTCGGATGATGCGAGGAGTGGCCGTAGATGACGTCCACGGCGCCTTCATCGATGAGCGTGTGGGCGAATTGGCGGTGGCGGCGCGGGATGTCGTAGCCCCAGTTGTCGCCCCAGTGAATCGAAAGGATGGCGATGTCACCGGGCCTCTTCGTGCGCATGACATCGCGGGAGATGAGCTGTGCCGTGCCCTCCGACAGGTCGGGCAGGAGGGCGACGCCGGGCTTTGATCGCGCGGCCCACGCGGCGGGAATGCCGCTGTCCTCGTCGCCCGCGGCGAAGACAATCACGCGGCCGCCGGAATAGGTGGGAATAATCGCCGGCTCCCACGCTTCGGCGAGGTTGCACCCGGCCCCGGTTGTCTGGATGCCCGCCGAATGTAGGGATTGCAATGTCTCCTCGAGACCGCGCGGTCCCCAGTCAAGTACATGGTTGTTGGCGACGGTGCAGCAGTCGATCGCGGCGGCCGTCAGGCACGGGGTGTTTGCCGGGTGCATCCGGTAGTGGATGCTCTTGCGCTGATAATCGTCGGACGTGGTGATGCTCGTCTCGAGATTGACAATGCGCGCCGCCGGCCGCACGCGCTTGAGTTCGGCGAGCGCGTCACCCCAGATGTAGGAGAATCCCGCCCGGCGGGGAATCCGGCCGTTGGTTCTCTCCGCCATTTCGACATACTCAATCGCGGACACCACATAGGGCTCGTGTACTTCTGGACTCGACGGTTGGGGCAAAATCTGGTCGATGCCGCGGCCGGTCATTACGTCGCCGCAAAGGAACAGGGATATCGGAGGAAGCGTGCGGGATGCGGTCTGCTCCACGCCATCTTAAAGGCAATTCTGTATCCAGCCCTCATGCCCGGCTGCGCCTCCGATCTGCCCGGATGGCGAACGGAAGCCACAGAAGCCAGAAGATTCCCAGGGCGAATACCTCCCCGGTGAGAATGTAGACAGGCCATGGTCCGAAATAGTCGAGAAGCGAGCCGCTGGCGGGTTTGGCGCAAAGGTACATGTAGTTTGTTTTGAACACAAAGTCAAAAATTGCCACGCCGCCCGCGAACAGGTTCAGAACTTTCCACACGCGCCAGACAGATCCGGGTCGCGGGACGACCAGTCCGCCGGCGGCCAGCGCAATGAGAGTTGCAACCACGAATCCGTGGGACAGGAAGAAGTACACCGTCGGGTAGGAAGGAAACGGCGCCCAAAGGTCTGGGGTCAACAAGGCCATCGCGCTGCCGCCGAGTCCGCCGAAGTAGGCGACTTCGTACACCCCGGCGTTCAGCGTGAACGCCGACAGCACAGTCAGCCACAAGGTGAGATCGCACAGTTGCAGCGGCAGTGCTTCAGGGAAACGGAAACCTTCCGTGCGCAGCCGATAGGCGTACCAGACGATCTCGTTGGCTGCCAGAAAACAACCCAGTAAAACGCGAATCAACGTCCGCCAGGAGGGGCTGCGGTGAAGCAGCCACGTCAAGGTAGAGGAGATCGCCGCTACGGCGAGCAGAAGGCACGTGTGGACGCCTGTCGGCAGATGCGGCGCCATCCAGCGCCTGGTAACAGCACCCCGCTTGCCACTGCTTGTCTGGCACAAAAACTGCAACTCCGTGTTTAAGCCCACTTTGAGGCAAGGAAGGAGACGCCTGTCATGGCAAATGTTGCAGTTGAGAAGATTGAACGCAAAGAAGTGAAGCCGCTCCCGCTGTTTGAGGAACTGGAGAAACGTTTTGACGAAGTGCGGAAGCGGGCATTCGACCTTTTCGAAAAACGCGGCAGGGAGCTTGGTCACGCTATGGACGACTGGCTCAAGGCCGAGCACGAAGTCATGGGCTGGCCCGCGGCCGAATTGCGGGAGTCCGACAAGCAGTTCGACATCGAATTGACGCTGCCGGGCTACGAGCCCAAGGACGTGCAGGTGACGGCGACACCCACGGAGGTTAATGTTCATGCCCGTGTGGAGGAAGAGAAGAAGGGCGAAGAGGCGAAGGTTGTGTGGTCCGAGTTCAGTTCTAACGATGTCTTCCGCCACTTCAGTTTCCCCGAGGGCATCGACGTCGACAATGTGAAGGCATCGCTCGACAAGGGAATGCTTCATGTGATCGCGATGAAGAAGACGCCTGCCAACGTGAGGCCGATTGACGTGAAAGCCGCCTGAGCGTTACTTGCCGGGTGGTTAGAAAGCGCAGGTCGGGCCGGGAGCGCGCCTCGGCCTTTAAGTGTGAGGCGAAGCCGCGGAGGGGTTGGCGATGATTCTGTTTGCCTTTGACGCCTATCGTTCGATGGCCGGCGCCATCTCCCGGTCCGGTTCAGCCGCAGCCGGCCAGTTCAGCCTGGACCGTTACGAGAACGGGGAGATGCACATCGAGCTTCAAACTCGGGTTGCCGGGTTGCCGTGCGCGGTGCTCGGTGCGATCGGCCCCGCCGATGACCAGTTTCTTGCGACGATGCTGCTCGCGCACACGCTGAAGAAGGACGGCGCTCGCTCGGTGACGGCCCTGCTCCCGTACTTGGCCTACGCAAGACACGATAAAGACAAGCCCGGAGAGAGTTTGGCAACGGCCTGGACGGGGTTGGTGGCTCGAGCTTCGGGCTTGGACGAAGTGATCACCGTGGACGTCCACAGTGAGCGAGCGCGCCGCTTATATCCGATTCCCGTTCTCTCCGTCTCCCCCGCCGAGGTGTTTGCTGCCGCGATCAACCGGCACGGGCTGAAAGACGCGACGCTGGTTGCCCCGGATGAAGGGGCGATTCCGCGATGCCGGGCAGTGGCGATGGCGGCGGGAATCGCGCAAGCCGAGATCCCGTTCTTCCGCAAACAGCGAACTCCAGCAGGAATCACGCACACGGGCCCGGTGGGAAAGACCGGCCGGAGAGTCGTCTTGGTCGATGATATCCTCGATACGGGAGAGACGTTGTTGTCGGCGTGTGAGAAGCTTCAGGCCGCCGGAGTGGAGGATACCAGCATCCTGGTGACCCACGGTTTGTTCACGGGTGAGCGCTGGACCGGGCTCTGGGAACTCGGCGTACAGCGGCTCTTCTGCACAGATTCGATCCCCGTTCCGCATGGCGGGCAAAGGGCGGGTGTCGTGTCGCTTCCTGTTGCTTCGTTGCTGGAGCAGCAGCTATTCGCTCTGGTCCGGGCTTGATCCCTTCGAACGGCGACCCCCGGTGCGAACCTGCCTTCGGGTACGTCCATCACCGAAGTCGGTTCGGCGGGCGAGCTGTGTTAGCCGCCGCCATCTTTCTTTCGTTGCTTTCCAGTGGCTGTTTCGTCCGGCGGCGGTCCATTCCGGCTGCTCAAAAACGGCCGTCAAGTCCGTTGATACCGTTCAGCCAGGCGGACCTGCTGGCGTGGCTTCACGCCGTCTCCGACCCCGTTCAGAGATTCCTGATCCGGGCAACGATGTCTCCGTCGGTGGAAGAGGAAAACCGGAAAACGATTACCGACTATGCGACGATCAACGGTTACATCCTTTACGAACGGCCCGACTCCATTCGCGTCATCGGCATGGACCCGGTAGTGAACAGCACCATCTTCGATATGTCCTCGGTCGGGCCGGAATTTCGTCTGCATATTCCTTCACAGAAGCGATTCATGATCGGCGATAACCAGGCTCCGGCCGTCTCGAAGAAGAAGTTAGAAAACCTCCGGCCGTCGGCTTTCCTCAATGCGATGATTCTGCATCCGCCGGATGGGAGCAGCGAGTTCAGTCTTGTCCTGGACGGCGCCGACGATACACCGCCTCGCTACACGCTTCTCGTCGCCGGTGGGGATTCGAAAAAACCGCGCCTGCTCCGCAGCTTCACTTTCAATCCCTACACACTCGAAATCACCGGACAGAAGACCTTCGCTCCCTCCGGCGCCGTCGCAAGCATCGTGGCCTACGAAAGCTGGAAAAACTTCGGTGGGATTCCTTTTCCCTCGGACATTGAAATCCGGCGGCCGCAGGAAAGCTACGAAGTGCAGATACGTGTTCTCGAGATGAAAATGAATAGCGCTTCGGTCACCCCGGACAAGTTCGTTCTCGAGCAACCGCCGGGAACCACTTTGCGGCGGCTGCCCTGAGTCGTCGTCCCCGTCAGAACATCAGCTTCAGGCCGAACTGGATCTCGCGCGACGTCGTCGCGGTACGTGTAATGAGCCCGGCCGAGGAACTGATCTTCCCGGCGGAAAATACAATCGGGTTCGGCGGGCCGAAGTTTGTCTGGTTGAAGAGATTGAAAAACTCGGCGCGAAATTGTAGGTTGACGCGCTCGGAAATCGCTGTGTCTTTCATCAGGCCGAGGTCGAGGTTGCTCAACCCCGGACCGGTGAACACGCCGCGGCCAAGATTTCCGTAAGTTCCGGGCGCCGGCAGAACGAACGCATTGGGGTTGAACCATTGGCGGGGGTTCCCGAGTACAACCGGACCGGCAAACGAGGGGTTCAGATTCGGGCGGTCAGGATTGCGGATGTCGCCGTCACCCGACCGGTTAGATCCGGCCGTGGGCGTGAAGGGAAATCCGCTGAGAGCCGTGTAGATGGCATTCAGTTGCCATCCTTCGGTGAGCTTGTTTGCCACGCGCCCTCCGCCTCGCAGCCATCGCTGGCCAGGGCCGAACGGCAGATCGTAGTGCAGCGAGACCGTCGCCTGCTGCGCCGGTGTGAGGGCCGACGGACCCCAATCCCGGCTCGGGTCGCTGGGCACCATCACCATCTGCGGCTGGTTGTTTGCCTGCGCCCCGGTTAGGCCGGAGTTGATGTCCAGGTTCTTCGACCACGTGTAATTCGCCCGGAACTGCAGGCCGCGGGTAAGGCGGTGATCCACGTCGAGTTGCAAAGCATTGTAGCTGCTGTTGGCTTCGGTGTACCAGAAGAACCCCGCGCTGACGTATGGATTGGGACGCGAACCCACTGGGATATATTGCATTCCCTGCGGCGCCGTACTGCGCAAACTGCCGGTCCCTCCGGCAAGGCACCCGCTCGCGCTGGCGCATACTTGCGGTGCGATCGTGTTCGGATCGATGCTCAATAGGTTGTGATAACCGTGTGACCCGATGTAGGCCGCCCGCAGCACGGTGTTGGAATCCAATTGGCGCTCCACGGTGAAGTTCCATTCGTCGACCGTCGGCGTCTGCGCATTGGGCTGCACTCCCTGTGGCGCGTACGTCGTGCAAGGCTTCGGGACGCCCGCGCCGCAGGCCGGAGGCTGCGGGATGCTCGGTACGATCGGCGTGAACGAAGAAAGCGGAACGTTGGCGAAGGAGATATTGGTGTTGAACGGCGGAAGCGAGTTGAGCAGAAAGCTGAGGCTATCCAGCAGAGTGTAGTAGATTCCGAAGCCCGCGCGGATCGAAGTCTTTCCGTCGCCGAAAGGATCCCAGGCCAGAGATGCGCGCGGGCTGAATAAGTGCGTGGCGTTGTTCTGAGTGAACACGGAACTGCCAACCATGGGTTGAGTAAGCAGGACCCCATTTGCATTCGTGACGAAGTTAGAAGCCCGGCCATCGACTGCGTTCCAGCCCGTCGTGAATTCGTCGCGAATCCCGAGTTGTACGGTCAGATTCGGGCGCAGGCGAATGGCGTCCTGCGCATACCAGGCCCCGAACTTACTCCGGAATCCGATCTCGGTGGGATTGGGAACCACCTGGAAACTGCTGACTGTGCCCTGCAGCAGCGTTTCCAGGCTCGTGAAACTGGCTTGGCCGAGTTGGCGCGACGCGCTGTCTTCGTTGTCCTGCATCGGCTGGAACCACACGCCGGCGCTGATCTGGTGGCGGCCGCGGTTGATGCTCACATCATCGCTGTAGGTGTACAGATTGCGGCGGTTCCAGGAGTTGGCGGCGTTGTTCGGCCCTGCGGCCGTAAGCGCGCCCGCGCCCGTAGTCGTAAGTCCGCCGCCGATGGTGATACCGCCCGGTCCGGCGCCTCCGACGAATGATGTCCCAGCGGGAAAGGAGGCGAAGTAAAGCGGATCGAAATTAAACGCTGCGCGGGAGAAGCCGATCCGTGCCGTGTTCAGCATCCACGGCGTGAAAACGTGCGTCTCCTGCAAACTCACCACTTGGCTCTGGAGCCTCATGAGAGCGCCGAAGAGCGGATCGGCCTGCGGAATCTGGCTGTCGCCGTTGTCAATCGTGTATGCCGCGGTGAGGGAGTCGGCTTCGCTGATAGTGAAATCGGCGCGAAGAGTGCCGAAGTCCTCGCGTATAGGTTCTTTGGGGTTGCTGTAGTTAAGCGCGGCGCCGCCGCCCAATACCGGACCGTTGGCCACGGGCCACAGGCTGAGGTAAGGCAGCATCGCCGGATCCAGATTCGGAACAGGCTCGTAGACGCCGGACGAATTCGGCAGCAGTCCCTTGCGGGCCTGACCGTCGGGAACCACGCTCACATTGCTTAGGGCGAGACTCTGGCGGAAACCTTCATAGTTCCCGAACAGGAAAACCCTATTTCTCCTGATCGGCCCGCCCAATGCCCCGCCGAACTGATTCCGCCGGAACGGCGGAACGAAGTTCCGGTCGAAGAAGTTCCGTGCGTCGAGAGCGCTGTTGCGGAGAAACTCGAACGCCGTGCCATGCACCTGGTTCGTGCCGGATTGCGTGACAATGCTTACCTGCGCGCCCGCGCGCTTGCCGTACTCGGCCGAGTACGTATCGGTGAGCACATTGAATTCGCGGATCGCATCGACGCCGAGCAACTCTCCGCTGACGCCGCCCGGCGTGATGGAAAGTTGGCTCGATCCCGTGTACTCGATCCCGTTGAGCAAAAACAGATTCTCGGCCGTGCGTCGGCCCGCTACCGAGAACGTGTTGCCGTTGCTGGTGATCGTGCCCGGGCTCGTCATCGGTGTGTAGTTGATCGCGCCAGGGTTGAGCGTGATGAGTTGGTCGAGACTCCGGCCGTTCAGCGGAAGATCCTTCACCTGTTGCTCGCCCACGAGGCCGGAGATCGAGGAAGTTGTCGTGTTGACCAGCGGAACCTGCTCGGAGACCGTGATCTGTTGAGCCACCTCGCCGACCTCGAGTCGGAGATTGATGATCGCATGTTGGCCGACCTCAAGCTTGATTCCGGTCCGCACGGATTCTTTGAATCCCCGCTTCTCCGCGTCAACCTGTTGGCGTCCGATAGGGAGTGCGACGAAGATGTAGTGTCCGGTCGCGTCGGTTGTGGCGGAGCGCGTGGCCCCGGTTTCGAGACTTTTCACAGTCACTGTCGCCCCGTTGATCCGGGAACCTGCCGCGTCCTCGACATACCCGGAGATCGTAGCGGTGGTCTGCGCAGGCGCTGAAGCGGCCGCTGCGAGGAATACAAGAACCCCGACGAGGCCTTTGGAGAAGTGGTTCCGAAACCTCACTTACTTTGCTGCCCGTAATAAGCTTGCGCCCCGTGTTTGCGCAGGAAATGACGGTCGCGGAGAACGTCGGGAATCGGTTCCGAATCGGGCGAAAGTGTAACGGTCATCCACGCCAGGCGAGCGATTTCTTCAAGTAACATCGCGGTCCGTGAGGCTGCGGCCGGCGACGGGCCCCAGCAGAACGGTGCGTGGCCGCGGACAAGGACGGCGGGAAACTCTGCCGGATCTCGTCCGGCAATGCGCCGGACGATCGCCTTGCCTGTATTGGCTTCGTAGTCGCCGCCGACTTCCTCGGGAGTAAGTTGCGCCGTAACCGGCACCGCGCCGCGGATGTAATCGGCGTGCGTGGTGCCGAAGCAGGGAATCTCCCGTGCCGCTTGCGCCCACGCCGTGGCGTGCCGGGAGTGCGTATGGGCGACACCGCTAATCGAGGCAAAAGCGCGGTACAGCACGATGTGAGTCGCGAGATCCGAACTCGGCCGCAGCGAGCCTTCGACGATCCGGCCTTCAAGATTGGTGATCACCATATCGGCAGGCGTCATCTTGTCATACGGGACCCCGCTGGGCTTGATGACCACCAGACCCTCCGCGCGGTCGATCCCGCTCGCGTTGCCGAACGTGTCAACCACGAGCCCCGCGCGCACGAGCGACAGGTTCGCTTCCAGAACTTCCGCGCGAAGACGCTCCAACCTCATGAGCGCGCCTCGCCTGCGATGCGGCGGATTTCCGGCAGCACCGCGCCGAGCGCTGTCGCCGCGGCGTTCTTCGTGCCAAGCGCGAAGTACAGCGCGCGATAGTGCTGATACAGGGACTCGTAAACGGCCACGGCCTTCGCCTCAGGCTCGAAGATGCGATAGTCAGGGCAGAGCGCTCCCTGCGCTTCGGCAATCGTCGGGAATCCGCCCGCGGCCACCGACGCAATGATCGCGGAACCAAGACTCGTCGGATCCGTACGCGGCACCAGAATCGGTTTGCCGAGAACGTTCGCGTACACGTGGTTCAATGTTTCGTTGCGCTGCGGCACGCCGCCGGCGTTGATCACTCGATGCAGCGGGACGCCGTACTGTTCCATACGCTCCAGGATGACACGCGTATGAAATGCCGTGCCTTCAATGGCCGCGAACAACTCATCCTCCGCTGTGTGCGTCAGTTTCCAGCCCAGCGTCACTCCGCCGAGTTCGGGGTTCACGAGCACCGTGCGGTCACCATTGTCCCAGGTGAGCCGCAGCAGGCCGGTCTGTCCCGCGTCGTATTCTTCCAGACCCCGCGAAAGATCAGCGAGCGGAACACCGGCGCGCCGCGCAATCGCGTCGAAGATATCGCCCGTGGCAGAAAGTCCAGCCTCAATGCCCGTGTAAGCCGGGTCGACCGACCCCGGCACAACCCCGCACACGCCCGGCACAAGCCGCGTTGTGTCGCTGATGGCGATGATGCAGGTGGAGGTCCCAATAACGTTCACTGCGTCGCCCAAACGCACACCCGCTCCCAGCGCGTCCCAGTGCGCGTCGAACGCGCCGGTCGGTATCGGAATGCCCTCGCGAAGCCCGAGTTTCGCCGCCCATGCGGCGCACAGATGCCCGGCGGGATGATCACTCGTCTGGTAGCGCCCGCCCAACTTCTCTCGCACGCCCGCCAGCAGCGGATCCACGCTGGTGAGAAATTCCTCCGGTGGAAGCCCCCCGAGAGAAGCCTTCCACATCCACTTATGGCCCATCGCACAGATACTGCGAGTAACTTCATCGGCTGAAGTTACTCCGCAAAGCGTCGCGGCCACCATGTCGCAGTTCTCCAGCGCCGTGGCAAACCGGGAGCGTTTCTCCGGATTATGGCGAAGCCAGTGCAGCAGCTTCGAGAAACCCCATTCGGACGAATATACTCCGCCGCACCAATCGATCGCTTCGAGCTTCGCCTCGTGCGCGCGCGCCGTGATTTCGCCGGCTTCGCGCCAGGACCGATGGTCGCACCACAGGTAATAGTCGTCGAGCGGCCGCAGATGCTCGTCGAGCGGAATCACGCTCGAACCCGTGGTATCAACCGCGATCGCCTCGATGCTGGTTCCACCCACGTTTGCCGCCGCAAGCGCGCCGGCCATCGCCTCGCAAAGCGCACGCATCTGATCCTCGTGGCCCTGTGTGGCGTAATCGGGGTCCTCCCGCCGGCGGTGCAGCGGGTACGAAGCGCTGGCGTGCCCCAGTCGTCCACGCGCGGAGTCGAATATCGACACCCGCACGCTCAGCGTTCCAAAATCTACTCCGGCGACAATGCTCATCTGCGGCTGACCCCTCAGGCCTTATGCCAGTAAACGTCCCATCCGAGATATCGCGTGGCGGCTTCGTGGACCGCGGCGGAGGATGTGGAGAAATTGGCGGCAACATGGTGCTCGAAGCCGCGCTCGCAGATATAGCGAAGCAGGTGCTGCAGGCGCGGAATGCGCACCACGCCCGCGCCGCCGAAGGTTTCGAGCGGATCCTTCGTGAACTCGCCGTCGCCCGTGTAGCCCCGGATCGCCCCCGTGCGGTCGTCGGTCGAAAATCGCGCGTAGCTCATCGGGCCCGCTTTCACGCGGCCCACGCACGTGCCGAACGTGTTCTCTTTTCCCACGGTCCCGGCAATAATCTCCTGAAAATCCATGCGCACACTCTCGAAGAAATGTTTCGGGAGGTTGCTGCAGTGGAAACACACGGCTTTGTCGGGATCGTCGCCGTAGTTGTTGTTCCAGTCAAGCAATGCGCTCGGCGTGCCGGATGCCAGGCGCAGCGCATGCATCCCCACGACGCCGCAGATGTCCACCTCGCAGGCGCTCGAGAACAGGTTCTCGCTCATCATGCTCATCACCGTGCAAGGCACCACGCCGAAGAACTCCTCGAGCGACGTCCAGCATTGCACGGCGCTGATCGTCACCTCCGTCTGCCGCATCCACTCGTCGATCACCGCGCCGAGTTTCGCCATCTTCATCAGCGCCGCGTCCGGTATCGCGCTGGTGCTGGCGTAACGCCGGATAGCTTCCAGTTTTGCCTGGGCCTCCGGCGCGTCGTCCTTCATCCGCGCGATCCGCCCAAGGATCTCCGAAAGGTCGATCGGCTCAATGCTGATGCCGCTGGCTTCCAGTATCTTCTCGCTGTAACGGACCGTGTTGAACGCCGCCGGCCGCGCCCCAATGGCTCCAATCCGCGGGCGGCGCAGTCCCTTGGCCACGCGGCAGACGGCCAGAAACCAGTCCAGGTCGCGGGCGAACTCCGGGCTCGACGGCGCCTCGGTGTGAAGCGTAGTCAGCGAATAGGGAATGCCGTACTGGCTCAGGTTGTTGCAGGCCGACATCTTGCCGCAGAAGGAATCGCGCCGGTCGCGGATCGTCATGAGGCTGGGCGTATCTGGCGTGGCCTGCACCAGCACCGGAACGTTGAGTCCCGACATGCGGAGCGTGTCGGCGATCGCGCGTTCGTCACCGAAGTTCGGAAGTGTGACGATCACGCCGTCAATCCGGTCCGCATTCCGTTTGAAGAGATCCGCGCAGAGGCGCGCCTCGGCGCGCGTCTCTATCGCGCCGGATTTTGTTTCTTTCTCGCCGGGAAGCACCGCGTCCACACCGGCGCGTTCGAGCGCCGCGAGAATCTCGCGCCGGCCGCTTTCGGCCAGATGATCCGGGAAAAAACCTCGGTTGCCGATAATCACACCGAGGGTCATGCGGTTTGAAGCGTCACTCATTGGAAGTTAGTTACCTTGCGTTTTCTTCGGACGGAAACGGATCGAGTAAAACAGGCCCATGGCGAGGAGCAAAAGTCCCCACCACACGCCGGCGTGAAGCCGCGCCAGCACTACCGGCTTTGCCGGCGGTTGGAACACATCGTACACGCCGGCGCAGAAAATCAACACGCCGTATGCAAGCAGGAGCACGCCGATGAAGAACCAGATCGAGATCATTCCCTTGTGTTCGTGCATCCGAGCCTCCTACCAGAAAAGCAGATTCAGGGCGATGAGCGCCACGGCCACAATGGCAGCCCAGAACGCTGGGCGCTTGTAAAGCGGCAGCGCCGCCGTTTCGGGGAGTTTCGTGCACCCGTAAACGAGCCCGGCAAGCTCTTCCTTAGGTCGCGGTTGCGTCGCCAGGCTCACCATCACCGTCACCACTACGCAAATGATCCACGACCACAGCGCACGGTACATGTTCTCCGCCATGTCGCGGGCGCGCGGGCTGAGTGCAATGTAAGCCAGCGCCGAAGGATCCACCTTCACCCAGATCCACATGCACACGCTCGACACCGTGCCCGCCAGAAGCCCCCAGAACCCGCCGGCATTCGTCGCGCGAGGCCACAGCATGCCCAGAATCACCGTGCCGAACAGCGGCGCAATGAAAAAGCTGAACAACGCCTGAACGTAATCCATGATGCTCAGAAACTGCATCACCAGATACGCCGCGCCGATGCTGACCAGCACACCCAACACCGTGCACCAGCGGCCCACCGACAGATAGTGGCTGTCATCGGCGTCCTTGCGAACGAACGCGCGGTAGATGTCGTAAGTCCAAACCGTGGCGAACGCGCTCACATTGCCCGCCATGCCGGACATGAATCCCGCGATCAGCGCCGTGATGCCAAGCCCGAGCAGGCCCGGGCCGCAGTACCGCGCCAGCATCAGCGGCAGCACTTCGTTGTAACTATGCGCCCCGGTCGCCACGGCCTGCGCCTCTCCGACAAGATGTTCCGGCAGCACCGCCAGCCCAAGCAGACCGGGAAGAATGACGATAAACGGCACCATCATCTTGAAGCCCGCGCCGATGATCGGCGCCATCTCGGCCGAGCGAAGGTCGCGCGCCGATAACACGCGCTGCACCACGAGAAAGTCCGTGGTCCAGTATCCGAAAGCGATCACCCCGCCGAGGCCGAAGACGATGCCTGTCCAGTGGATGCCCATCGGATTGCCCGCGAAGTGGCCGAGGCCGCTCCACAGATGCGTGAAATCCTGGCCCGGAAAGTTGTGGTGGATTCGCGCCACCATCCCGTTCCAACCGCCGGTCTCAATCAGACCGACGATCGACACCACCAGCCCGCCCAGCCAGATCAGCATGAACTGCAGTACTTCGTTGAAAATCGCCGAAAGCAGCCCGCCCAGAAACACGTACGCCGCCACCGTGAGCGAAGACACCCAGATGCTGAAATGGATGTCCCAGCCGAGGATGACTTTCATCACCAGCGCCATCGAGTACATGTTGATGCCGCTCATCAGAACCGTCATCACGCCGAACGTGACGGCCGAAAGCGCGCGCGACGGCTCGCCGAAGCGAAGCTGCAGATACCCGGGCACCGAGTGTGTCCTTGAGATGTAGTAAAACGGCATCATCACAATGCCCAGGAACAGCATCGCCGGTATCGCGCCGATCCAATACCAATGCGTGGCGAGAATGCCGTACTGATACGCCGCCGCCGCCCAGCCCATCAGTTCGAGCGAGCCGAGATTGGCGGCGACAAAACTCAGCCCGGCGATCCACGCCGTCATGTCGCGGCCCGCAAGGAAGAAGTCTTCGCCCGTCGTAGTGAACCGCTTCAAATAAAAGCCGATGCCGATCACCATCGCAAAATACAGCGCGATGACAGCGACATCGACCGGCGACAGGGTGAGCAGACGCGGCGTGGCGGCTAACAGCAGAGCGAAGGGCATTTTGATCCGGAATGAGTGAGCATAGCGCATCGGAGCCAGGAACGGGTGGGGCCGGCGGATAGACGCGAGATTCCAAATTTCGCCGGCACGGGTTCGCCACGCGGCGCGTCAGGAACAAGCGGCGTGGTACACCGCGTGCCCTCGGTTACTGCCGGGAGTCTGGGACAGAGAACGGGGCTCAGTGCCCGAACCGGAACGTTGCGTCGCCACCGAAGCCCTTCCAATTTGACAGGCCTGGGCCGTAGTTATGGATGACGTGGCCTGAGCCGCCCAGCCACAAATGCCTGCCGCTGTCGACGGCAAAGCGGCCTCCGAATTTCGTCTCGGTCAGCCATCCGTTGGTACTCGACCCGGTCCAGAACCGCCGGGTCACCGGATTGATCCAGCCGTTGGGCCCGAACGCTTCGACGCCCCCAAATCCGCTAAAGAGTTCGACGCGATCGTGGCCAAGTTTCCAAGCCACGTCGGCGCCGAAAGGAGGAAGGGCGAGCGGAGCCTCCGGAAGCGGGCCGAACAGGCATCCGGGGCATTCCAGGTTCTGTAAGTTGAACAACGCCGAGGTGTAACCGGGCGAGGAGGTAAAGTCCAAAGCGCCGGCTTTGGGTGAATAACCAAACGAATCGATGCCGAAGTGTCTTACCCAGCGGCTGGTTCGACGCTTCTGTGGCGGCTGCGGCCAGAGCGGCTGAAGGATGTGGCCACCGCCCGGCGTGAGCCCGGTTAATTTGGGAGCGGGGAGGATCTGATCCAGCGCTTTGGCCGGATTCGAGACTTGTACGAGCGGAGCGGCGAGCGTGCCGGGAGGCGTTTGTGAGAGTAACGCCGGCTGTCCTGCTAAACTTGCCAAGGCAAGTGAGGCCAACGTCCCCCTCATGGAGCGTGAGACGCTCTTGGCGCACGATAAGTTACTTGATCGTTGGGCTTGAAATGCGCATGCGCGCTTCAGTCCACAATGCACTCAATCGTGCCCGGCGCGTTGCCTTCCAGCCGGTTATTCACAAAAAGGTAAGAAGGCTCGCGGCGCTCGCGCGCGCGGGAGATCAACCCCCGCAGAGCCTCGCGGACCGGTTCATTGGGCTCCTGAATCTGGCTGTAAGGAGAGAACTGAGCCACGGCGTTCTCGTACGTGCGCCCGCGGCGGAGCAGAGCGCGCGCCACAGTGAAATCGGACGGATACGCTCCCGGAATGCGCATCTGAACCCCGATTTCGGGCATCCGCGTCCACGCGTTAAACGTATGCGCAACGCCGCAGTCGCGGAGGCAATCGAAGTACTCCTCCGTCAGATACTCCGGGTTGCGAATCTCGACGGCGTAGCGCGTCGTCTTCGGAAGAGCGGAGACAAACCGATGCAGATCCGCGGCAAACTCAGCCGCGCCAGGATAACTCTGCTTGGAGAAGGTCCCGAACTCGAAGATCACCACCAGCACACGGTCCAGATACGGTCCGATCGAGTCCAGGAATAACCGCTCGAACACCTTCGC